>RGMU01000331.1 GCA_010021705.1 Chitinophagia bacterium
GAAGTGTATGGCACGCACCCGCGCTGCGTTTTGGTAGCCGATGCGCAAGCTCTTGTAGGGTGGCTTGCGCATCGGCTACCAAAACGCAGCGCGGGTGCGTGCCATACACTTCTTCGTCTATCACGGCGTAGGCAGCCCCTTGTTCAAGGGCTTGCAGCGCAAAGGCATTACCATTAAAATTAGCCCCTTTCAGTGCAAAATACATAGCCCCCACTGCCAACTTACGCGTGTCGGTTTGCACATTCGGGTGCTGCTTATATAGCTCATAAAGCGTAGCAATATCCGGATATTGTATCATGGTGTAAATTTAATGCAGGGGTTGCAGTTTTTCGCCTATCATGGCTAAATATCCTATCTTACGCTCTTTTGTTATCTTTACGCTTTATGCTCCCGTTTCAAGTTTCTAAGCCACGAGAATCGCTCAATATAGCCTATCGCTTTCAAAAAGTGATGAAGCGAGACTATGATTTATTTAAATCACACTTAGCCTTATATTTTAACAACATAGACGAGCAAGAAAGTGAAGAGCATAATAAAAATAGTATTGCACATTTTTTAAAAAACGTGTGGTATGACACCAGCTATACTGTTAACTCACGCCGCAGAACTGATTTGGCTATTTCCCTCCCCTACGGTAACCCTAAACCCGTAGGTGCTTTTTTTGAAATGAAAACACCCGGCAACACTGCCGAGATGCCTACAGCAGAAAAGCCCAACTGCAAAGCCCTTCAACAACTTTTACTTTACTATTTGGACTTGCGAATTGAAGATAATCAACACCAACTTTGCAGGTTAGTGATTACCAATGCTTATGATTGGTATCTATTTGACAGCACATGGTGGGAAACCCACATTTATCAAAACAAAACCCTAATAAAACAATACCAAGACTATAAGAGAAGCGGGCACAACACTCCATACTTTTATGACAGCATAGCTAAACCGTTTTTTAATGCTTTAGAAACACCAATGCCGTGCACCTATTTTAACCTTAAAGACTATAAACAAGCCTTAGAAAACGACCAACCGGAGGTATTGGTAGTGCTGTATAAAATTCTATCACCTGCCCATCTCTTAAAGCAACCCTTTGCCAACGACAGCAACAGCCTTGATACCGGCTTTTATCATGAGTTGCTGTATATAACGGGCTTAGAAGAGCAAAAAATAAAAGGACAAATAAAAATAGTGCGCAGGAAAAACACCATTCCGGCATCGCTGTTAGAACAGGTGTACGCAAAGTTGGACAGTAAAAATTGTCTCAAAAAAATAGAACAACCCCAAAACTATGGCGCAAACAAAGAAGAACAGCTATTTCACCTATCCTTAGAGCTATGTTTAACTTGGCTAAACCGCATTCTGTTCATTAAACTATTAGACAGTCAAATTAAAGGCTATCATAAAGAAGAAACAGAAAAAGGGTTTTTGCATAGCGATACATTAAATGAATTTGCTGACGTAAATGATTTGTTTTTTGAAGTATTGGCAAAGCCCCTTCAGCAAAGGCAGCCCCACATTGCTCAAAAATTTAGCGGTGTACCTTATTTAAATAGCTCCCTTTTTGAAAGAACAGCCCTTGAAGCCGCCACCATAGAAATAGATGTGTTGCAAAACAATGTAGAACTGCCAATTTGGCAACATACGGTATTAAAAGACAGCAACGGCAAAAAGCTGGATGGCTCTAAACGGCTGTTACCATATATAATAGCGTTTTTAGATGCATACGACTTTAGCAGCGAAAGCAAATCTGCCATTCAGCAAAACAATAAAAACCTAATAGGTGCGTCTGTATTAGGGCTTATCTTTGAAAAAATAAACGGCTACAAAGACGGTTCTCATTTTACGCCCGGTGCTGTTACCAGCTATATGTGCCGAGAAACGATAAGAAGAGCCGTATTGCAAAAATTTAGAGAAAAAGAACAATACAGCGAATGTGCTAA
>RGMU01000332.1 GCA_010021705.1 Chitinophagia bacterium
TTCATAACTATTTTTTCGCGAGGAAATATAATGCTACTATACCGACTAATCCAAATAACAGCATATTATTTTGCCCGGCGGCTGCAGCTGCGGCTTGTTGCGCTGCTGTTTCTGTCCGTATAGCATCTCTTGCTGTAACGGGTTGCCTTGTGTCTTTTACAAACTCATCAGAACCCGGCCTTTGTCGGCTACCGTCAGCTGGCGGCGTTACATTTGAAAAAACATCGGTTGTTGGCGTGGTTGTACGGGCCGAAGCCAGTAACCGGTCCATATCGTAACTAATCATTTTCGTAAATATAAAAAAGCAGCTGCTGCTGCAGCGATTAAAAGAATAGGACTGGATAGCATACTGGGTACAGTTGTAGTGCCTGTTGTAGTGCCTGTTGTAGTGCCGGGAATTTTACCTTTTGGCGGTTGTGTATTGCCTCGGCCCTGTTGTGCTTGTTGTGCTTGTTGGCTTTGCTGTTGTTGGTTACTATTATTAGTAGGAGTGTCGGGGTTGTAATCTATACCGAAAGCGCGTGAACCAGTTAAAATTGACCAAATGTTATCTGTACCAACATCTATTCTTAAATCTCCATCATCGGTTAAATATAATTTGTAAACTGAATTAGTATCACGTTGTGAAGTGGTTAAATTGTTTACTTCCCATTTATAAACTAAACCAGTTACATAATTTTTTATTAACAAACCATCAATAGAAGAAAAAAGAAGCTGGAAAGGTGCTTTATCTACACCAGTAGAATTTTTTATAACTTTATTTTGGCCTGTTATTGTAGGTAAAAAATCTACTAAAGCAAAAAATTGACTTTCCCCACCAACAAAACCGGTATTAGTATATGATATAGATTTTTTAAATAGGTCGAATACAACTTGACAATATAAAGAGGCATTAAAAGGGTTGTTTTCAAATGTATTATCCGGTTTTTTAGGTTCGCCAGCAGCGTTAAATTCACCAGTTAAAATCTGAAAATTTCCATTTTGCAAAAGAATTGCGATAGCTTTTTTATTTGGGCTAATGATTTTATTAAAATTAGTATTGTACTCACGTTTACCCATATAGGTGCCATCACGGGTCGTCCGGTCGCTGTATAAGCTTGCACCGTCTAAAAGTTGTAAAAAGGCGCTGTTCATTTTTTGGAAGTTATTAAAAGTATACCGGCACCAATAATCAATAAGAGGGTAGGGTCGAAAGCCGGGCGCGGCGGCGGTACCGGTTGGTTAAACTGTGGCTGCTGTTGTGCCTGTGGGAATAGTTGCGGCAAAAAGCTTGCAAAGGTTGTACCCAAAGAACCTACTAATTGCATCCAGTTAAACTGTTGCTGTGGCGTGTTGCTGGTTGGCGGTACAGTTGGCGGCGTAGTTGGCAGGGTTACACCGGGCGGTATTACCGGGCCGATAAAGTAAGGGTCGGTTACGGGTGTAGGCATTAC
Organism: Chitinophagia bacterium; assembly: GCA_010021705.1. Taxonomy (GTDB): domain Bacteria; phylum Bacteroidota; class Bacteroidia; order Chitinophagales; family Chitinophagaceae; genus RGMU01. The sequence continues at coordinate 1,434 of RGMU01000332.1, forward strand.
TTTTTGGTTAACAAGTAAAAAGCTGTGAGGCCCAAAGTTAAAAGTACAGCCGGACTGTTAAGAATTTCTAAACTGGTAGGTTGCCTGGGCGGCAAAGCTTCAGTAGGCAAACCTGGGTTTACTCCGGTTTGCATAAAGAAAGTACCGGCAAGGTAGTTATCGAAATAGTTTTGCCAGGTCATTTTCGTAAAGCTATGAATGCAATTGCCGCGATACCCAAAAGTACCACAGGGTTTGTAAAAAGATTAGGCAAGGGTGGTTGTTGTGGTAATGGCTGGTTTTGCACATTTAAGCCCGGCACACCACTAATTACACCGGCAGTATTAATAAGCCCTCCAACGTTATTTGGGTTAGCTACATAACTACCTACACCGGTACCTACACCGGTAGTAATTCCGTAATACATATTGCCAAAACCGGTAGCTACAGTATCCAGCGTGTTTGCGGCTATATCACCTAACCGGTCCCAAAAAGAACCAAGTAAAGCC
>RGMU01000333.1 GCA_010021705.1 Chitinophagia bacterium
GGTGCAGACCTTTTGGAACAAAAATTTGGAACTGGTGAGGAAACAAATACGGATCAACGATCTTCATTAGCACTAAATTCTAAAGCACAGTATGGTAGTGTAAGGGCGTTAGGAGCTGGTAGTCGAAACCCACAATTTGTCCACGTCTCTGAGACTACTCATTCTAAAGATCCATTGCAAAATAAAAAAGAACTAGACGCACAGCTTTTGCGTTTGAAACGTATGTTTATGCTTAAAATAGCTATAGCTATTTTGGTTGTTGTTGCAGCTGCCGCTGTTATAACAGCGTTGTATGCTCCAGGGCATATGCCAGATGTTATTGCTGGTGTGGTTAAAGGGCTATCTCATACTGCTCATGATGCTATTTTTGGTACGGCAATTGGCGTTGGTTCAGTGGCTGTTCTTTCAATGTTTTATACGAGCAAGAATTTTAGTTTCTATAGAGAGAAGTTACAATATGAGATGGCTGGAGTTGATGCGTGCCATGATAGACAAACAAACCTTTTAGATGTATAGTTCATCAAGAACACAAAAATCCCGCTATCTTTTTTTGATAGCGGGATTTTTTTTTGAGATAACGTATAGAGGATTTTGATATTGAATTTTAAGAATGCCTTCTGGCCTCGTCATATCATTACCCAAAATCCAGATTCGCATAGGTTTTGCAAAAAGACTATCAGTTAGCGCGATTAGTAAAACCATTGATTTGTTTTGATTAAGATGCCCACGGTAAACGCATCTAAATTTAGTCTGTAAGATTAAAAAAGCCGCACGCCGCTACGCTGGGTACGCAAGCGGGCTAGTTTACGTGGGCGAGTCGCTGTCGCGACAAGTTTTATAGTTAAAAATATTAAAAAATCCGTGGGTTTAAAAGCAAATAATCAGGGTTTATTAAATAACACGCGCGTAGCGCTCCGACACGTGAACTAGCCCGATTGCGTGCCAAGCCGCAGCGGCATGCGGCTTTTTCTATTTGTACAAATTTAGATGCGTTTATTCTGCATAAAAATAATAATACTTGCGATATTTAAAAATAGTAAGTATAGTTGGCGCTTCGTTTAATAATTGATATTTATAATATGTATATTCATGCTCATCAAGTTTGCACCATTATTCAGAAACAATTTCCAGATTTCAAGCCAAAAATAGGGGTTATCTTAGGTTCCGGTTTAGGTTCGTTTGCTGAGCAACTAACTGACAATAAAAAAATATCCTACGCCACCCTTCCAGGATTTCCTAGTTGCGACGTCAAAGGTCACGCAGGAACTTTGTCTCTTGGATACCTCGGCAATACCGGCGTTGTTTGCATGCAAGGCCGTGCTCACTCTTATGAAGGCATGCAAAATGAAGTTGTAAAAACTTATGTACGCACTTTCAAGCTACTAGGTTGTGAACAATTATTAATTGTAAATGCCGCAGGATCACTACGTGAAGATGTAGCTCCTGGTGAGTTGGTTCTAATCAATGATCATATAAATCTACAACCAACTAACCCACTAGTTGGCAAAAATGACGAGGAATTTGGCCCGCGCTTTTTTCCGTTAGACAAAGCCTATGATTTAGATATGCGTAAAAAGCTCCAAAGCATAGCAAGCCAAAACAGTATCAATTTGCACGAAGGTGTATACATTGCAACACTTGGTCCAAATTACGAAACAGCAGCTGAGATACGCGCTTTTAAAGTTCTAGGCGCAGATGTTGTTGGCATGTCAACAGTGCCTGAAGTGCTGGTTGCTAGCCATTGCGGATTAAAAGTTGCTGTTATTTCCACAATAACTAACTTTGCAACAGGCTTGACTACAATAAGTCACAGCCACGACGAGGTAGTTAAAACAGCGGCAAAAGCGGCAAGTAAATTAAACATACTTCTTAGTGAGTTTGTCCACCAATATTAGTATCGAAATTTATTGATTCCTTGTAT
>RGMU01000334.1 GCA_010021705.1 Chitinophagia bacterium
AATGACCCAAGTATCGCTCTATTCGGCATGGAGGCACTTTTTGTTTGTTTATCCAAGTATGTGCATTTTGGCAAGCATTGCTATTAATGATTTATTAGACTTTCACCATGCGCCTTATTTTAAGTGGGGGGTAGTGGGCGTGTGCTTATTATGTATGGCAAAGCCAATAATGTGGATGATAAAAAACCACCCTTACGAATACACTTATTTCAATGCTATGGCTGGGGGCTTTAAAAAAGCCTATTATGAATATGAAACCGACTATTGGGAGATAACAGCCAAAAAGGTGGTTGACCATCTAATGGAAACAGAATCCCGCATGAGAGGTAAAGACAGCATATATGTTGTTACCAATATGGAAAGCTTTGTAAAGGGATACATTGCTAAAAACTATCCCGGCACAAGGGCGCGCGTAACTAATATAGGCGTGCTATCGCGCTATGGGCAAAAATGGACTTATGGCGTTTTTAACACTATATTTTTACGACCTGAATTTTTAGAAAAGAACTTTCCCCTTTGCAATACTGTTTTTGCAGAAAATATAGACGGCATGCCCGTAACCACCTTAGTAAAAGATACGATTAGAGAAGACTGGCAGGCACAAGAGGCATTTACCCGTGGCGAATATAATGTAACAGACTCGCTGCTAAGGCATTATTTAACGTATGTATGCCCGGCTAATAAGGGCTTGTTAGGGCTGTTAGCCTTAACTCAGGGCAATATGAACAAATGCCGCGAAGGCATAGCTTTGGCAGAACAATGCTTAGCCATGAACATATCCCCTTATGCCAACTATGACGCTCTTTGCGGCTTGGGTGTAGCTTATGGTAATCTACAAAAGTTTGATAGTGCCATAGAAAAGCTACAAATAGCACGCAAAATATTTCCGGCTTATACATCAGCACCGCAAATATTGGAGCAGGTACTTATATACAAGCAAAAAGTAGAGCGTGGCGAAATACCGCGCTTTACCGAAGAGCAATTAATGCAAAGAAATCAACAGCAGAGTGCTCCCGGAGCACCCGCCCCACCTCCGGCAAATAAATAAGACGTAAAAAATCTATCATAGAACATTTTTTTAACCGCACAATGCCGGCAACGTCTATCAAAATAATTGAAATATCTTTGTAGGTAAACTAAATATTGAAGTATCTTTACCGATTAATTAGAATAAATACCATGATACGCTACACACGTTTCTATTTGTTACTTCTGTTCATTGCAGTAGCCTCTTGCACAAAATCTGCACCGCCTTCACAAAACGGCATTGCCGCTATTCTACGCACCGGTAAATGGAAAGTGGGTGCCGGCACCATTAGGCTGAAATTACCTAATGGCAAAGATACCATATTGAAATACACAGACTTTAGAATAGCCTGCGTGCAAGATGACTGCATAAAATTTGACTCCCTTAACCGTGGGGCTGTCTTTACCAATGCCGTAAAATGCAATGGTGCTGAAGCCGATTCTATGGGCTTTACGTGGGACTTGCGTAATGAAGGTAAATTGATTAGCATTTATGGAGGCTTCCATTTAACAGACTCACTTTCGCAATCTATTGTTACCGATGCTTCCTCCGGTTCTACGGTATATCAAATAAAATATGCCCCCGCAGTGTCTTCAGCCTTTAACATAATTAATGCCACAATAGACCCTTACGACAAAACATCATTTACGCTAAGCTACTACATGCCCGCACAGCGTTTAGACACTACCGGTGGGCACCAAGCCTCTCCACTTACCATTCCCGATACGTTTTACTTTAATATTACGTACACTAATTATTAAGGTTCACTTGTTTGAATAAATGGTATTAATGATGTTAGCTTTATGCTTAAAAGAGTATTAAGGCTATAAAATGTACAGAGAAATACTCTTTTTCTGTAGAAATTAACATATAACAAAATAACACAATGACTA
>RGMU01000335.1 GCA_010021705.1 Chitinophagia bacterium
TAGTTTATTTAATAGTATTTTATATGTGGGTTTTGTTTAGCAAAGCAGAAAAAGGATATGCCAAAAAGTAGGATATATGCCATATTAACGGTGCTACTCACGAGCATAATAGCGTGGGTAAATGTTAAATATTTTAATACAGAGGCGCGTTTTGTAACCAATGCTGCCATTAAGGAGGGCATACATTACGGGTCTTTTTTGATGGTATATAGCATGGGGCTATTGTATTGGAGGCACTATGGCGAGGCATGGGTAAACACACTGTGGACGTGGCTATATGCCGCTACCTTTGCGCTGGTGATAGGGCTTTCGGCAGTATATTATTTAACCCATAATCTTGTAATATTAAGAGTAGCAGCCCAAACGAGAGCTACGTTTATTAGCCCGCTCATTTTTTTGGTGTTTGTTATCATCCAATTTGTGGCAGTGCCCTATTTAGCCAATGAAAGCGAAGATAAAGCCGGTAGCTAAGGCATGGCAATATCGGGCTTAGTGCCTATTTTGGTAACAGAGATGTAGTACCACTTGCCGTTGTTGCCGGTTTGATAATAAAGCCGGTTAGTGGCATTAGCCGGTATTTGTGCCGGAATAGGAAATTTTCCGCCTATAACCGGAGTTAGCATAAGGGTATCGCCTTTGCGAATGTTGTCTCCGGCGGCGGGTTCTGTTTCATAATCTATGCCTTTGGGGTATTTCTTTTTCAGGCTTGCACTCAAGGCGTGTGCCTTTTCAGAATTGCAATTAAAGTAGCCGCCTTCGGGTCCTTTCCAAAAAAACGTTTCCGGATATGCACTACCCTTCCATATCACCACAATGCGGGTATTGTTGGTAGGTTCTGCGCCCGGAATGCCGGATAGGGTGCGCTGGGTATAGGCTTCTATTAGCCGGCAATGGGTGGCGGCAGGAGCTTTATACTTAGATTTTTTAGCCTTTGCATACACCGGCATTGCCGTTAATACAAACAAAAAAGCGCATCCCGCAGAGATGTTAAAACAGATTGACTTCATATAATATAATATACAGCAAATATTGTGCCGAATATACCATTTAACGGGGTATATTCGGCACAGTGTACTAAGCGAGCATGCCCGCGTGAAAGTTAGTATTCGTCTTCGTTAAAAAAGAAGTCTTCCTGAGTGGGATAATCGGGCCATATATCTTCAATGCCTTCATATATTTCGCCCTCATCGTCTAACTCTTGCAGGTTTTCTACCACCTCAAGCGGCGCGCCGGAGCGAATGGCATAGTCAATAATTTCGTCTTTGGTGGCAGGCCATGGTGCGTCTTCTAAATGAGAAGCTAATTCAAGCGTCCAAAACATAGTTTAATCTTTATCTTTTTTTAGTTGATGACAAATATATGTATATATTGGTAGTAAAAATACAACTTTTTTATTATTCCGTGCCTTATGTGCATAACATGGCTGTAAAAAAGCGGTAAATTTAATATTATACCCCTTTTTGGGTAACGGGTAAAGGAATAAACTAAAGGAATGAGAATGAGAAAATTCCCTAACTTTGCACCAAAAAAACCGCTATGCCTGCACTATACGTTAATCCGTTTACTGATTTTGGGTTTAAGAAGCTGTTTGGCGAAGAAGCAAGCAAAGCCTCGCTAATTGACTTCTTAAATGCCCTCCTTTCGCAATACGAGAAAGATTTTGTTACCATTACTGACCTCAAATTCAGCAATCCTGAGCGACAACCCGTGTTGGTAGATTTTCGCAGGGTGGTATATGACATCTTATGCACCAACCAAAATGGTGATACCTACATTGTGGAAATGCAAAACGCAAGGCAACACTTTTTTAAGGAGCGCACCGTATTTTACTCTACTTTCCCCATTCAGCAACAACCCCCCAAAGGACCTTGGGATTTTAACCTAAAAGCTGTTTATTGCATTGGCATACTCAATTTTAC
>RGMU01000336.1 GCA_010021705.1 Chitinophagia bacterium
TCATATTTTTATTTTTTGTAGTCAGGACAGGATTCGAACCTGCATTCTAAATTATTTCATTGCTTAGGCATCTCACGTTTGATAGCCATTTAACTTTCCCGTACCGCTACGGTGCGTCTACCATTATGGTAGCTTTCTCCCGTATCGCCCAAGTGTCCCGCTTTGGCTAACCGCCTAAGCACCACCTCAAACATACGGCGTGATGTTACTCGCGCTTTATTAAGATCGCTTCTTATTTGCTGTAGCTCTTTACTGGCAGTATCCCTTATTATGCCCGCCTCATCTACTATGGGCGTTATTATGCCTGCAATTTCTTTTTCATAGTGTATGCCTGCCACAAGTTGCCGCAGCGTAGTGTATAAATCTCCTTGCTTAGAAAACCATTGTATTATATCCTTCAAAGTAAGGGATAGTTGCAAGCAAGCCAACAACTGCTCTCCGCTCAATATGCCTCCTTCTATTGCCAATAATCGTAGCTCTTTGCTAATGTTTCTTACAAAGTCATTCGGAAAATGGTCATTACCCGTAATTATTTGTTTATATTCATGCGTTTGGTGTAAGTCCCGCTCTATGTGTTCTATGTGCGTATGCAACCGAATTTTATGCACCCGCTCTTTTGCAGCATCGGTACGGCACTTTTGCAGTAACAGGGCTGTAACCTTGTTAAACTCCAAAGACTCAAGTGCATTATTCGGGTATAAAAGCATCATAATACTAATAGGCTTATTTATAATCTTCTATAGGTAGAATGTGGTTACAAAAAGTATATTCTTTAGCATCATTAGACGCTATTATCACTATCCTGCCGGCTTTATATTCCGTTATCCACCGGTGGTATTGCTCCAATCCCGTGTTGTCTAAATGCGAGCATGGTTCGTCTAATAAAAGTATGTCTGATTGCGTAAAAATAGCTTGAGCCAATTTTACCCTTTGCTTCATGCCCGAGGAAAAGTCGCCAATGGGCTGATGAATATTTTTTATTAAACCTATTTCCTCCACTATTTTTAGCGTAGTAAAGCCTTGCAAAGGTTGCTTATAAACAAAATGAAAATCAAAAAACTCTTTAAGCGTAAACTCATCTATAATATCCAACCCCGGTGCTGAATACGATACATGTTCATACACATTTCCCTTTAGCGGTGTGCCCGAGGCTAATGTATAGCTTATTTCGCCTTTAGTCGCTTTTTGCATACCCGCTATTATTCGTATTAGGGTGGACTTGCCGCTACCGTTTGCGCCTAAAACCGCATAGCATTCCCCGCTGCAAAAGGTATAGTTAATTTGCTTAAATATCCAATGCTGTAAAAAGCGTTTGCTAACGTTAACGAGGCTTATTTCCATTACTAAAGCTGTAATATATCAAACCAATACCCCCATTAGTTGCTTTGGGCAGCGTCTGATAATTCTTTGAGGGCAGTGCAACTTTGGTAGTCCGGTGTAAATTTTAGATAAAAAGTAGAGAGTTTATTTTTTATCCATGTTTGCATTTTAACTTGCTTTTTTTGGGCAAAAGCCACCTCCATTATTTTGCCATAGTCTTTTTGTAAATTAGCCTTATGGGGCGGAACTTTCGCTTTTAAGTAAACAATACGGCACGCTTGGTCACGCGTAGCTGTATAAAACGGATGAGGCTTGGAATACCCCCCCACATTCATGCTGTCTAACAGCATCACCATCACGGGGTCTAATTTACTTATCTCAAGGTCTGAAGAACCGGTATTAGGGTCTAAAATCATGCCGCCGGTGCGTTTAGACTCGTCATCGGTAGCATATTTACCTACTGCTTCTTGAAACGTTAATTTATTGTCTTTTAATAATGTATAAACACTGTCCAACTTCTTTAGTGCCACATCAATGTCTGACTTTGTAATTTCAGGGCGAATCAAGATGTGCCTTACATCTGCCTCATCACCCCTGCG
>RGMU01000337.1 GCA_010021705.1 Chitinophagia bacterium
CTATATATTATCTTTGCACGCTAATTTACTTGAAAAGCCACTTAGCACAGCGTGTTACATATAAAGGTATCAAAAAATTAGCATACAAATATAACGAACATTATTCTATATACCAACTCTATACTTAATGACGCAATAAAGCCCGCAAATGTTAGCAAAAAAAAATATTTTTCTTTGTTACTAACATTTTCACTTCAATTTGCGTCATTACGGTAGATAGTGCAATTTTTAATACCCTGATAAGAGAACTATAGCTTGACTGACGCATTAAACATAAATTATTTTTTTGCGCTTACCGGCGAACCGGAGCCTGCCTCCGGCGAACTGCATATACTTATAAAAGAGTGCTTGGCACAGTCCCGTACTGCTCAAAAGAAACTCTATGATAGATATGCACCGGCTGCCTACGGCGTTATAAAGAGATATTTATATGATAATGAACCGGCTGCCAAAGAATTGCTTAACGATGTGTTTTATAAGGTGTTTACTCGCCTGCCACAATACACATTTCAGGGTGCTTTTGAAGGCTGGATTAGAAAAATAGTTATTAATGCCGTAACCGATTATTTAAGGCGTAACTTAAAAAAAGAAAAAAATACACTGCCCCTTGTAAACGAAGACATTGATGTAGAAGAAGACGCTTTAAGCAAGCTAAGCTATAAAGACCTGTTAGCTACCATTCATACGTTGCCGGAGGTTCATTTAGCGGTGTTTAACCTGTTTGTTTTTGAACAGTACACCCATAAAGACATTGCAGCGGCATTGAAAATGACAGAAAACTCCAGCCGTTGGTATTTGAATGACGCAAGGAGAAGATTAAAACTATTACTAAACCGATATATGAAATAACATGAACCACAACTATACATCTATAGACAAACTTTATAAAAACGGGCTGGGTGATTATACCGAAGCACCGCCACCCGATGTGTGGGAAAGCTTAGACAAACGCTTAGATAAAAGACGCAAAAGATACCCGTTTCCGTTTTTTTGGTGGTGCATGGCAGGCTTAATGCTATTGCTTGTAGGCGGAGGTGCTTATACCTACTTTAACAACTTATCTATTCAAAACACCGAATTAACTACCACTACACCTTCTACCGTACCAGCCACCGTTGCAGTAGGCAATGCTATGCCTTCTGTGCCCGTTGTTGCCACTGATGCCAACAATGGCAATGTTCAAGAAAAAATTTCGCCTGCCCCTCATAAACCTACCGTTTCTGCTACCACCAAAGCAGAACAAAAAGACAATGTCAACGATGACCCTCTAAGCAACAGCTTAGAGGAAGCGGAAGAGGTAGCCCCCCACCCTATTGCCAAAGCTAACAATTATGATGCTCTTTATGAAGATGCAGAAGCAAGCACAAATGTTACTGTACTAAATAGCGGTACACATAATAATATATCTTATGCCGAAACAGAAGAAGCCTACACGCCAAATTTTGCCGATAATCAAGAGGAAAACCACACTTATGGCTATGCTAAGCCTAAAGTAACACCACACAAAGCACAGCCTACCACTACTCCTGCAATAGCCAAACATCAAACTACGATACATCACAAAACGAACAAGCCTCATCATACTGCGGCAAAAGCTGTAGCCCATAAAAAACAAACTACAAAACCTACCCCTATCGCTTTTGCAGCCAAAACCAACCCTACTAAGGTTGCAACAAAAACTAACCCTATCGCTGTTGCAGCCAAAGCCAACCCTACAAAGGTGGCAACAAAACCTAACCCTATCTCCGTTGCAGCCAAAACAAACCCTACTAAGGTGGCAACAAAACTTACCCCTATTGCCGTTGCAGCCCAACCAAACCCTACTAAGGTTGCAACAAAACCTAACCCTATTGCCGTTGCAGCCAAAGCCAACCCTACTAAGGTGGCAACAAAAC
>RGMU01000338.1 GCA_010021705.1 Chitinophagia bacterium
CCCTATTATAGGTGGTAGGAAAGCCCGTAGGGGTTATATTAGTAAAAGTGGCACCACCATCGACAGAGCGAAAAATGCCGCGTTGGCTGCCATCGCTGCTAAGGGTGGCATACACAATACCGGTTGGGGATACGGCCACGTCGGTAAAATAAGACGTGGCTCCGGAAAGCGAACCCCTTATTAGCGTCCATGAAGTGCCTCCGTTGGTAGAACGGTAAATGCCTCCATACGCTGCCACTATCACCACATCGTTAACTGTATCGGCAGGGTTGGTAACAATATTCCATATCAGGTCGCCCCATGTGTCAAAGCCAACAAGGTTGGTGGAGGTAGTAGAAGCTAAGACAGTCCATGTTTTGCCACTGTCTGTTGATTTATAAATGCCGTTACCCAAATAGTATGCTCCTGATGCGCCGGCTGATGCGCCGTAGGCTTCACCGGTGCCATAATACCATGTAGCGGTATGCCCGCGGCGGGTATCCTGTGTTAAGCACGAAACGCTGAGGGGCGTAAGCGTATCCGGTGAAGTATTGCGCCAAGTGCTGCCTCCGTCTGTAGAACGCCACATACCACCGGAGCATGAGCCGGCTATAAGAATATTTTGGTTGGAGGCATCTATGGCTAAAGCGCGGGTGCGCCCCCCCACATTCCAAGGTCCGCGTGCAGCCCATGATAACGATGATGCTGTGGTTTTACCCATTAGCAAGGCATTTTTTGCATCATTAGGCAGTTGGGCGGCAAACGCAAGCTCTAAATTGCGAATGTGTCCCGGTATTTTACCGGTAGCGGGGTCATGCAGGCGTTGCCATTCATATTCTAACAACTCCCTTTCACCGGCTTCGCTTGCCTCTGCTTCTTCATGTTCTTTTTCACGTATTTTTAATATATCACAAGCCGAAAAGGTGAGTATATAACCAACACCAAAAATAAACAAACAGGCTGCAAACGGAATTATTTTTTTTATCATATTTTATATAAAAAAATGTAGATGTTATCCGTAACAAATTGGCATACGTCTTGAATACCTATTTATTATCAGTTTTTTTTGAATGCTCTTAAAAGATTGAGGGGGAATATAAAAAATATCACCTTCTTTAAGCGCAAATTTCTTTTTCCTTAGCCCCCGCTTACTTAATTTAATTTCACTGTAAGTGAAATTGGTGAGTACAGTATCGCTCTCATTGTAGGTAATATTAGTTCTGTAAATTAATGGCTTTTCCATTAGAACTACCCATGCCTGATGAGGATAAGATTTAAATATAGTATCAGTAGTATCTTCTCTAACGGGAATGACTTTTAATATTCTACATTTTGTTAGGTTACAAAATTTAAAGTACTCTTTAGTATTGTTGGTATCTATCTGAGTAGTTTGATTGTTAGTTTGCGCAAATAGAGAACATGAAAAAAGACAGGTTAATAATAACATGATGCAACTGTTCTTATTAACTGCCTTTACCATAAAGCGAAAAATACGATTAAATCTGTTAGGCTATTTGCTGTTCGGCACTTTGCTTGGGAATACGCATAATGGCAAAAATTTGCACCGCAAAGCCCGTCAATAGCACTATTGGTGCTAAGGTAATGCGGCGGAAGCTGTATATTTCGTCATAGTTAAAACCATGCGGGTCATTGCTTTTACCACCGGACATTAAGAAAAATCCAATGATAATTAATGCAACGCCTGCAAACATCAACGTATAATTTTCTTTGCCAAACAACAAATTTTTGGCGTATTCCGGTGTGGGGGCAGGCTGCCTGTTTACGGTAGCAGTTGCCGGCTTCACCGGCTTAGGAGCGGATATGGTTTCTTTTACCGCAGGTGTTTCCACCACTTTAGGTGCCGGCTTAGGAAGTGGATTTTGAATAGGTCTTGGTTTAGGAGGTACGGA
>RGMU01000339.1 GCA_010021705.1 Chitinophagia bacterium
CAACATTTCCGGTATTTCCAACATCGTATCCCATGACTACCCCCTTAATTGCAAATGTTGTTCCTTTTGCTCCTTGAGCATATAAATTACCGCCACTTGTTATATTGCCTGATGTTGTTAATGAAGCACCAGTGATTCCTAATCCTACTGATAATGTTGCTGATAATACCATATTACCAAAGAAACCATTTAACCCTGTGATTCCTCCAGTTGTTGTAATGCCATTGCTGTATGCTTGTAAGTAATTTGCAGTAATATTATTTGCATTAGCGCTACCATCAGGATTAACATTGAAAGAAATATTATTACTATTATCCAAAATTCTAAATGATCTACAATAAACAGAACTTCCTGTAAATCCACCAGTGCATGCTATAGTATTTGTTGTTATATAATTTGGTATGTTAATTATTCCTGTAGGTCCAATTGTCATAAGAGCATTAGTGCCGCCATTGCATTGAAAGTTCATATTATTTACATTAGTATCATAAAGTATTCTTCCTAAAAAGTCAGTTCCCTGTTGTGAAAAATCTATATAACTAACACAACCTGTACTACCCACAATTTCAATACCAACATTTCCAGTAGTACCAGCATCATATCCTAGCGCAACACCTTTACCTGTATATCCAGCTGATTTCTGTCCTTGAGCATATATATAACCATTTGATGAAATATTACCTGATACTAAAGTACCTGTAAATGTTGGATTGTTAAGATTTACTGTTCCTGTTGGTCCTGTTGCTCCTGTAGCTCCTAGTGTTCCCTGTTGTCCTGTTGCTCCTGTAGCTCCTAGTGTTCCCTGTTGTCCTGTTGCTCCTGTTGCTCCTATTGTTCCCTGTTGTCCTGTTGCTCCTAATGCTCCTGTTGCTCCTGTATCTCCTTGCGATCCTGTAGCACCTTTAAAACCTGTATCACCTGTTGGACCTATATCACCTTTTAATCCCGTTGCTCCTGTATTTCCTTGAATGCCTTGGTTTCCAGTATCACCTTTTATACCTTGAATTCCTTGAGAACCTGTATCACCTTTAATACCTTGATTACCTTGAATACCTTGAGCACCTGTATCTCCTTTTATACCTTGAGAACCTGTATCACCTTTAATTCCTTGAATTCCAGTTGGACCAGTATTACCTTGAATACCTTGATTTCCAGTATCACCTTTTATACCTTGAATACCTTGAGCACCTGTATCACCTTTAATACCTTGATTACCTTGAATACCTTGAGAACCTGTATCTCCTTTTATGCCTTGAGAACCTGTATCACCTTTTATACCTTGAGAACCTGTAGCTCCTGTATTACCTTGAATACCTTGGTTTCCAGTATCACCTTTTATACCTTGAATACCTTGAGCACCTGTATCACCTTTAATACCTTGATTACCTTGAATACCTTGACTTCCAGTAGGTCCAGTATTACCTTGAATACCTTGAATTCCTTGAATGCCTTGGTTTCCAGTTGCTCCTGTATTACCTTGAATACCTTGAGTTCCTTGAATACCTTGACTTCCAGTTGGACCAGTATTACCTTGACTACCTTGAATACCTTGACTACCTTGGCTTCCAGTTGGACCAGTATTACCTTGAATTCCTTGAATGCCTTGGCTTCCAGTTGGACCGGTATTACCTTGAATACCTTGACTTCCTGTTGGACCATTATTACCTTGAATACCTTGAATTCCTTGAATGCCTTGAATACCTTGGCTTCCAGTTGGACCAGTATTACCTTGAATACCTTGAATACCTTGATTTCCAGTATCACCTTTTATACCTTGAATACCTTGAGGACCAGTATTACCTTGAATACCTTGAGGACCAGTATTACCTTGAATACCTTGATTTCCAGTATCACCTTTTATACCTTGAATACCTTGA
>RGMU01000340.1 GCA_010021705.1 Chitinophagia bacterium
ACCGTGCCCTTTTCTACGGCTGCCAAAAGGCTATCTTGCTGCGCTTTGTTAAAGCGGTGTATCTCGTCTATAAACAGCACGTCTCGCTTTTCTAAAGACGTTAACAAGCCCGCAAGGTCGCCCGGCTTCTCAATCACCGGACCCGATGTTTCTTTAATGTTTACCCCCAATTCGTTTGCCACTATCCGCGATAGCGTTGTTTTACCCAAACCCGGCGGACCATGAAACAGCAGATGGTCTAATGCCTCCCCGCGCATATTGGCTGCTTTTATAAATATCCGTAGGTTATCTATAAGTTCCGGTTGCCCCGCAAAGTCGGCTATTTGCTGGGGGCGTATAGAATTTTCAAATTCCTTTTCCTGATTGGATAGTGCGTTAGTATTCCGGATATTAGACGACATAGTGTAAAGCTACTACAATATTACCAATGCAGTATGCGTAAGTATATTTAGTTATCAATAATAGGGTAGTCTTAATCTATCACCCATCCCAATCTTTTATAGCAGTCATAGCCTATTTGGAGTGCTCTTTGCACTTCCGCTAGACGGTGCTAACTGACCGCCAATATTATCCGGTGAGCCATAAATGGGCATATAGTAAAACCCAACGTAGGTGCTTTGTACAATAATCGCACAAAACGCCACCTCATTCCGCAACCGTCCTGCGATGGTTAATCCCGGTATTTCGCTCCATAGGTCATACTTACCTTCAATATTAAACCGCGCTTTTATGCTACCTTTTTCGTGTAGCAACATTGCTGCTTTCAATGTGTTAAATATGCCAAGCAACTGCTCTTGATTGAGTTTAGCCATTAACCGATTCCTTTAGATAGCTTTCTAATTGATTAAATGTACCGTTGTTGCCATTCGTCATACTGTCTTTTATGCTGTCAAATACCGCATTTTGCTCATCTGTGGCATTAATAGGGTAGGCTGTAAGGGTTAGGGTAGTGCCATTATCATCTTCTGCCAACTCAATGCTGTTGTATATTTCTAACGGAAAATCTATCGGGAAAGGCGATTTTACAACTTCTCCCGCTTCATTGGAAAAAGAACTTACAAATTCTATTACCCCATTAGGCTCTATTTTTTTGAATCGGAACAAGCCCCACATCACCTGCCCATGCCCTTCCAATTTATAATGGCAACTACCACCCTCCGTAAACGAAAAGGCATGTAGCGTAGCCGGCATACCCACCGGTCCCCACTATTGCTCAAAGGCAGACGCTGAAGAATAGGCATTAAAAATAGCTTCCGCAGAAAAATCAAACCTGCGGTTTAATACAAATGGTGCTATGGTGGTCATTTCTAAACAAATTAACAATTACGGAGCGAAAGTTACTACAGTTTGCCCAACCCGCCAAAAAATGTGGATATGTTTTTCTGAAAACAGCTTAAAACCAGAGGCAGTTTTACCCCTTAGCGCAAGACTTTTAGACTTGTGCTGAATAAATGAAAGTCTTTTAGACTTTCACAAGTGTAAAACACTTCAAAAGACCTACACATACCGCCCCGTATGGCTACCCGCCACTTCCTTTAAGCCTTCCGGTGCGCCTTCATAGAGCAAATAACCTCCGTTTTTGCCCGCTTCTGGACCTATGTCTATCACCCAGTCGGCACATTTTATCACCTCTGTATTGTGCTCTATCACAATAATGGAATTCCCCCTTTCTATCAGCGCATTAAACGCCCCCAATAGCTTTTTAATATCATGTATGTGCAAGCCGGTGGTGGGTTCATCAAATATAAAAAGGTTTTTTTGCCCATTTTTCCCTTGTGCTAAAAATGTGGCAAGTTTCACCCTTTGGGCTTCGCCTCCGCTTAGTGTGTTGCTACTTTGCCCCAATTTCACATACCCAAT
>RGMU01000035.1 GCA_010021705.1 Chitinophagia bacterium
CCATGTTGGGCGATATTAACATAGCCGAACCCGATGCCCTCATAGCCTTTGCCGGACCGCGGGTAGTGAAAGAAACCATAAAAAAAGACCTGCCCGCAGGATTCCAAAAATCAGAATTTTTGTTAGAGCATGGCTTTTTAGACTTTATTGTCAGTAGAAAAAATCTCAAACATCAATTAAGTAAATCCCTCCGTTGGTTTACTTGCTAATCCGTTCTATTAAGCGTGTACAACCCTAATGTTCTTATAAAAAACAAGCCTGCTACCTTTGAATATGCCATTGAAGACCGTTTGGTGGCTGGTATTGTGCTTATGGGTTCAGAAATAAAATCGGTAAGAAAAGGTAAGGTGAGCTTTAACGACAGCTATTGTACATTTACCGATGACGAACTGTGGGTTAAAAGCCTTCACATATCCGAATATGAAAATGCCGGCTATTCCCAACATTTGGCAACGCGTGAACGCAAATTGCTTCTGAAAAGAAAAGAATTAAAAAAATGGGCAATAAAGGTAAAAGAAAGAGGGCTAACTATTGTACCCTTAGCCCTCTTTATTAACGAAAACGGCATAGCAAAGTTAGAAATAGGCTTAGGCAGGGGCAGAAAACTGCATGATAAGCGCGAGGTGGAAAAAAACAAAGATATAGAGCGAGAAATTAAACGATATATAAAGTAATGGTTTAAATAAAAAAACAACATTCCTTACGTATAATAAACATAAAATCAAAACATTCCAATGAACCATATCTTCCTCGTTTCTCTTTTTATTACCCTAACCGCAAGCACATACGCACTTCCTAAGCAGTGGAAGTTATTACCTCAATATAAAATTGGCTTCACTGCCGGCGAATTTGCAGGAACATTCAAAAAAATGACCGGCAAAATTACCTTTGATACCACCGACATTAGCCAATCCTCATTTCAATTTATCATTGATGCTAATACTATTGACCTTGGTGTACCCGGTATAAACAAAGATGCCAAAGGCGAAGCATGGTTCAACACAAAGCAATACCCGAATATTCAATTTACCTCTCGCGCTGTAGCTAAAACCCCGGCAGGGTATCAGGTAACGGGTGAACTGACCGTTAAGGGCATTAAAAAAGAAATAATAATCCCCCTTGCCTACACGCTTGCCAAAGGCAAAATAATCTTCAAAACCACTTTCTCCCTCAAGCGCACCGATTACGAAATAGGCAAACAAAGCACCGATGTGCCCCCTGATGTGGAAATGAACATTGAAATTCCCGCAAGTTAGATAGGTTATATACACCTTCGCTTCAAATATATCTATACAATATCAATAGAATATGTAACTTTGTATAGATGAATAAACTGTTCTTAACGTTTTTTACAACGCTATTCGTTATTAGCAACGCTACCAATGCGCAGGATAAACAAAAATGGGACGTAAACAATCCACCCGGACCTTATAAAGAAGTTAACTTTACCGTTAACGAGGGCACATGGATGAACTTAGATGTTTCACCTGATGGTAAGCAAATAACCTTTGACCTTTTAGGCGATATTTACATTATGCCCGCCACCGGTGGTAAGGCAAAATTGCTAAGGGGAGGCATGGCTATGGAAGTGCAGCCTCGCTTTAGCCCTGACGGCTCTAAAATACTCTTTACATCTGATGCCGGTGGTGGCGATAATGTATGGGTAATGAATACCGATGGCTCAAATGCTAAGCAAATTACCAAAGAAAATTTTAGACTGCTGAACAATGCCGTATGGACACCCGATGGAAATTATATCATCGCTCGGAAGCATTTCACTTCTGCCCGGTCGCTGGGTGCAGGCGAGCTATGGATCTACCACTTGCATGGCGGTTCGGGCCTGCAACTCACCGCTCGTAAAAACGACCAGCAAGACCTTAATGAACCCGCCGCTTCGCCTGACGGAAAATACATTTATTATAGCGAAGATATGTACGGGGGCGGGCACTTTGAATATAACAAAGACCCTAACAATCAAATATTTGTTATAAAAAGATATGACACCGAAAAGGGCATAAGCGAAACCGTTACCGGAGGACCCGGCGGTGCTTGCCGCCCTCAACTTTCGCACAACGGTAAGCTATTATCCTTTGTGAGGCGAGTGCGCACTAAAACAGTACTTTTTTTAAGAAACTTGGAAACAGGCGAAGAATGGGCTATTTACGACAAGCTAAGCAAAGACCAACAAGAGGCATGGACAATATTTGGCATATACACCGGCTATAGCTGGATGCCCGGAGACAAACAAATAGCAATATGGAGCGAAGGAAAGATAATAGCAGTGGACGTAAATGCCGTTAATAAAGCTACTGAAATACCCTTTGCGTGTGAGGTAAAGCAAAGGATTACAGATGCAGTAAGATTTGACCAAAAAATTAATCAAAATTATTTTTCAGCCAAAGTTATTAGAAATGCTATCACATCGCCTGACGGTAATTGGTTAGTGTTTAATGCCGTAGGTCATTTATGGCAAATGAAACTACCCAATGGCACACCCACGCGCCTCACTAATAACACTTATTTTGAATTTGAACCCTCCTTTTCAAAAGACGGCAAAAAGCTGGCATTCGTTACATGGAACGATGCCAACACCGGCTCTATCCAAATCATGGACTTTAACAGCGGTAAATGCCACACTATTACCGATAAAAAAGGCATTTATCGTACACCTGCCTTTTCACCGCAGGGTGATAAGATTGTTTACCAAAAAGAAGGCAGTAACGATATTTTGGGTAATGCCTACACCCCTAAGCCCGGACTATATACCATGCCCATTAGTGGTGGCGAAGAGCACTTTGTGTGCGAAGACGGAGAATATCCCCAGTTTAGCAAAAACGGCAAACAAATATACTACCAAACGGGAGGTAGCCTTTTTGGTGCTTTAGATAAAGCCTATAACCGCTGCAACTTAGACGGCACCGAAAATTCGGTTTTATTTAAGAGCAATTATTCTAACCAATTTACCATCTCTCCTAACAACCAGTGGGTAGCTTATGTGTATCTTCATCAAGTGTTTGTTGCTCCCATTATGCCCATTGGCAAGCCCATTAGCCTGAATAATAAACCTGCATTGGAGTAGCGATGGATCTAAGTTGCACTACACTTTAGGCAATCAATATTTTACTATTCCGCTAAAGAGCCGTTTTGCTGATATGTTGGGCAGTTCAGACACTACCTCCTATCATTTCCCGGACAGTGGAATCACGGTTAATGTAAATGTAAAAACAGATAAGCCGAAAGGCAAAATTGCCTTTATCCATGCCAAAATTATCACCATGAAAAATGATGTTGTAATTGATAATGGGGTAGTGGTTATAAACGATAATATAATTGATGTTGTAGGCAAATATGGTGAGGTAAAAATACCCGCTGATGCCAAGCAAATAGACTGCTCCGGCAAAACCATTATGCCTGGATTTATAGACGCTCATGCCCATGCCAACCACTTTCGGCATGGCATCACGGCACAGCAGCATTGGCCCTACTTTGCCAACTTAGCTTATGGCGTTACCACCATGCACGACCCATCGGCTAATAGTGAATATGTGTTTGCACAAAGCGAGCTTGTGAAAAGTGGCGAAATGGTAGGACCAAGAGTATTTTCTACCGGCACCATTCTTTATGGCGCAGACGGTGATTTTAAGGCAGTCATTAATAATTATGAAGACGCTAAATCTGCTTTAAGACGCACACAGGCTTATGGCGCATTCAGCGTTAAAAGCTACAATCAACCCCGCCGTGAACAACGCCAAATGGTGATAGAAGCAGCAAGGGAACTTAAAATGGAAGTAGTGCCGGAGGGAGGGTCGTTCTTTTTTCACAACCTTAGCATGATACTTGACGGGCACACCACCATTGAGCATAACATACCCGTAGCCACGCTATACAATGATGTGGTGCAACTATGGAAGGCTTCTAAAACAGCCAATACCCCTACGCTTATAGTGAGCTATGGCGCGCTAAGCGGTGAGTATTATTGGTATCAGCACACCAATGTTTGGGAAAAACAAAGGTTGTTAAATTTTACACCAAGAGCGGTGATAGATACGCGTAGCAGGCATAGAACCATGGCTCCGGAGGAGGAATATGAAAACGGATATATGCAAGTATCGCGCAGCTTAAAAAAACTGAATGACCAAGGTGTACTTATCAATATGGGCGCACACGGGCAAATACAGGGCATAGGTGCGCATTGGGAAATATGGATGATGGAGCAGGGCGGTATGACCCCGCTACAAGCCCTTAAAACAGCGACCATTAACTCTGCCACCAGCTTAGGTTTAGACAAATATATTGGCAGCTTAGAACAAGGCAAATTAGCCGATTTGTTAGTATTGGATAAAAATCCGTTAGAAAATATCCGTAACACAGAATCTATTCGCTATACAATGGTAAATGGCAGGCTTTTTGATGCAGAAACCATGAACGAAATTGGAAACTATGACGTTAAGCGTAAAAAGTTTTATTGGGAAAATAAAAAGAATGCGTCTTCGTTTCCTTGGTACAACATTTCAACCGATAATGACTAATTTTTGATGCCATGAAGCTACGATTAACCTTTTTTGCCATTGCCTTGCTTTACACCATAAACGGCTTTTCACAAGGCAAATCTTTGTATGACTATTTTTTAACCCGCTACCAGCATTACTACAACGAAGGCAGGTTTGACAGTGTTTACTACATTATGTCAGACCGCATACACTCCCTTATGCCGGAGGCAAAATGTATAGAAATGTTAACAGCACTAAGAAAAGAAACCGGCTTCTTAAATGGCTTTGAATACAGCCACCATGAAAACACTATGGGTATTTACACACTTAGTTTTGAAAAGAAAAAGCTAATGCTCAAAATTATGGTAGATGAACACAAAAAAATTAACATATTTAATTTTATGCCTTATATTGCCGATACATCGGGCAAAAAGTAATAATTAACCCTCCTCTCTTACTTTGCGTTCTAATCTTAATGTTGGTGCAGTTAGCTATTTAAACACCAAGCCGTTGCTATATGGCATAGAAAATAGCCCTGTGATTCATAATATTAATTTATCTATCAGCTATCCGTCTTTGTTGCACCAAAGGCTGCTAAGCGGTGAAATAGATATGGCATTGCTGCCCGTTGCAGCCCTTCGTTCCATTCCGCGTGCTAAGATTGTGAGCCAATATGGCATTGCGGCAAGCGGTAAAGTGGCATCGGTGGCTATTTTTAGCCATGTACCGCTTACGGAAGTAAAAACCCTTTATTTAGACTATCAGTCCGTAAGTTCGGTAGCTTTGGTAAAAATATTAGTGAATAATTATTGGAATTTATCGTTAGAATATTTACCTGCCCCGCCTGACTATATAAACCAAATACAAGGCACGGCTGCGGGGGTAATTATTGGCGATAGAGCGTTAGAGCAGTTGCCCCATTTTGAATATATTTATGACTTAGCCGAGGCGTGGAAGCTATATACCGGCTTAGACTTTGTATTTGCTGCATGGGTAGCTACCAAAGATTTAGAGGAAGAATTTGTAAATAGCTTTAACGATGCCCAAAAAGCCGGGCTGGCTCATATTGTCGCAGTTGCTCAACAAAATGCCATTCCTTACTATGACTTGTTGCACTATTATACCCAAAATATTCACTATTTTTTAGATGAGGATAAACTAAAAGGTATGGGGCGATTTTTAAGTATGCTACCGTAAGGGTAGGGTAGCTACATATCAAACTTATAGCCCACGCCCTTAATGGTGGTAATAAGGTCAAAGCCTACTTTTTGCCTTATTTTACGCACATGCACGTCTATGGTTCTGTCGCCCACAATAACGTCTATGCCCCATACACGCTGCAATATTTCATTTCTTAAAAATACTCTGCCGGGCTTAGAAGCTAAAAGGGAAAGTAGTTCAAACTCTTTTCTGGCTAATGCAATTTCTTTGTCTTTATGCTTAACCGAAAATTTGGTGCGGTTAATCTCTAAATCGCCAAAGATTAGCTTTTGCTCTTGCAAGTCTTCTTTGCGCATTCTGCGAATAGCCATACCAATACGGGTAGCTAAAACATCGGGCTTAATGGTTTTGTAGATATAATCGTCTGCGCCTAATTTCAGCCCTTCAATTTCAATACGGTCATCGCTGGTGGCGGTTAAAAATATAATAGCCGTATTTTCAAACTCTTCGTCTTTTTTAAGGTCTTTGATGGTTTCTAACCCGTCTTTGAAGGGCATCATTACATCAAGCAATATCAAGTCGGGCTTAAACTCTTTGGCTTTTTTGATAGCTTCTCTTCCGTCTTTAGCAACGGCTATCAAATATCCTTTTGTTCTGAGGGTGTAGCTGATAACTTCTACAATATCGGGTTCGTCATCAACTATTAATATTTTGCCCGGAAAAACGTCCATAAAACAGTTTTGTTGTTTCCGAATGCAATACTAAGTCTTATTTTCAGGAATAAAAAACATTCCTATATTATAAAATTGTTACCTACTGTAGAAGGTCGTAGAATGGAGGGTATGGTTGTATGAAATATTGACTATTAACCCTCACAGTTCAGACAACCATTAACCATTCGCCATCGTCATTTTGCTGTATTTGCCTCCGGTTGCCATAAGGCTGTCGTGTGTGCCTTGTTCGCTTATTTTACCGTTTTCTAATACCACTATGTGCCGGGCATGCCGTATGGTGGACAGGCGGTGCGCTATCACTATCGCCGTTCTGCCGCTTACCAATTTGTTAATGGCTTTTTGCACTAATTGCTCGCTTTCGCTGTCTATGGAGGAGGTAGCTTCGTCTAAAATCAGTATGGCAGGGTCATACAGTAACACCCGTGCAAACGACAATAGTTGCCGCTGCCCTTGCGATAGGGTATTGCCACGTTCCGGCACCACATAGTTGTAGTTATCCGGCAGTTGCATAATAAAGTTGTGTATGCCAAGCATTTGGCAAACGTCTATTACCTTTTCAGTAGGAATATCTTTATTACGCAATGTAATGTTGTCGGTAATTGTACCGCTAAACAAAAACACATCTTGCAGCACAATGCCTATATGCCGCCGCAGGGCATATATATCATAGTCTTGCAGCGGAATACCGTCTATCAATATTTGCCCGCCTTGTAGTTCATATTGGCGGTTAATAAGGCTTATAATAGATGACTTGCCCGCTCCGGTGGGTCCTATAATAGCCATAGTAGTGCCGGCAGGCAGATTAAACGAAACGCCTTGCAGCACTGGGGCATCAGGCTTATAGGCAAAGTGAACGTCCTTAAACGTAATATCCCCGCGCACCACTGCCGGGCAATACGTGCCGTTTGACTTTAAGTGCTCCTCGCTGTCCAATATGGCAAAAACCCTCTCACCGGCTATAATGCCCATTTGCAGTACATTAAACTTATCGGCAAGCATACGCAAAGGGCGAAAAAGCTGGTTCAAATACATTACAAACGCTACTATTATGCCCGCAGACGCATGACCACCCACCATTTGTACCGACCCATACCAAACCAACAGCCCCATTGAAACTGCCAGTATGATTTCTACCACCGGAAAAAACACCGAATAGGCAAAAATGCCCTTAATATTAGCGTCTCTATGCTCTTTGTTAATGCCTTGAAACCGTGCCAACTCCCGCTGCTCGGCAGCGTAGGCTTGTACAATATACATTCCCGCAATATGCTCTTGCACAAACGCATTAAGCGCAGCCACTGCATCGCGTACCCGCTGAAACGATTTATTAACATTTTCTTTGAACCACCAAGTAGCACCTATTAACAGCGGAAAAATAACCAAACAAACCAATGTTATTTTCCAACTCGTAAGCAGCATAACGGTAATTATGGCAATTATGGTTAACACATCGGCTGATATGGAAATAACTCCCTCTGAAAACACATCATTAATTGCCTCAATATCGTTAATGTTACGCGTGGTAAGTGTGCCAATGGCATTTTTATCAAAAAAAGACGTGTTTTGATAAAGCAATTTTTGATAAATATCCTTCCGAAGGTCGTGAACCACCGTTTGCCCAAGTTGGTTGGTGCGGTATAAAAACGTAAAGCGGAGCGCAGTGTCCAACAGCAATAGCCCAAACTGCAAGCCTACAAGCCACAACACCGCCTCGCGGTTGCCCTCCGGTATATATTTATCTATGCAAAGCTGAATGAGGTAGGGGCGCACCGGAGACAGCAATGCCAATAGTATTGACAGCGTTATAGACAAATATAGCGTGCCTTTATACGGCTTGGTATAGCCAAACAGCCTCCGTAGCAGGAGTCCACCCCCGTAGCGGCATAGCTCACAATATTGTCCATATTTATGCCCCCCGATGCTTCTGTTTCCACTTTGCCGTCTATCAGCATCACGGCTTCTTTCAGCTGCTCCGGCGTAAAATTGTCTAACATTATGCGGTGCACACCGCCTATAGCAAGCACCTGCTTCACGTCTTCAAGGTTGCGGGTTTCCACCTCCACCTTTAGTTTAAGTCCGTTGGAGGCAATGTAGTCATACACGCGGTTAATAGCCGTTTCTATGCCGCCGCAATAGTCAATATGATTATCTTTTATCATAATCATATCATAAAGCCCCATACGGTGGTTTGTACCCCCGCCAATGCGCACTGCCTCTTTTTCTAAGGTGCGGAACAGCGGCGTGGTTTTGCGCGTGTCCAATATTTTAACATTATAGCCTGCCACCATATTCACATATTGGTGCGTAAGCGTGGCAATGCCGCTCATGCGCTGCATACAGTTGAGCAATAGCCGTTCTGCCTTTAATATGTTGGAGGCAGTGGCTTCAATTTCAAACGCTATGCTGCCGGCTTGGGCTTTTGTGCCGTCTTGTAAAAATATGGTAAATTGCGCATCAGGCTGCAAATAATGCACTATAGCCTTTGCCCAAAACACCCCTGCCAATATACAATTTTCCTTTACCTTCAACAGTGCTTTGCCCGGTGCGTCAGGCTTTATACATGCCAATGTAGTATGGTCTGCTTCGCCCACATCTTCCATCAATGCCTCTATCACAAACTTTTGATTAAACATAAATTCCCTCTTTGCTGCAAAGGTAACAGTTGTGATAGATTATTTTATTAGCGATAAATAGATTTATCAAATTTATTTATATCTTTGTACTATTCAGGAATATACTTGAATAGTAACTGTTTATTTTTATGAAAAAGCTATTATTAGGTGTGCTGTTATCTGTGCTAAGTTGCTTAGCATATAGCCAATCTGCGAGCATCACCATTGTAAACCACTCTACTGTTTGTGGCTATCATGTTACGCTTTATGCGATTGACCCTCCATCGGGTAATTTATCACCCTGTGATATAATGACGAATGACATTTATGTTCCACCGGGTGTTACATGGAGCCGTTCTGACCCTGATGACGTTAACACAAGTGGACCTGGTTACAATTATACAGCTGCAGCAGTAACATATTCCTTAGTTACTGATTGGTCTTGAACCGATGCACAATTTCAATTAGACTGTGCCCTTCCATTGACAAATACGAGCGGAGCAGTGGGCGATTTATATTTTTCTAACTGCATAGCCACAAGCGATACATGGACGCGTTCTCCCAATGTTGCCTTCTGGTCTATACCTTCTTTTTACATAAGCATGACAAATAACGTTATTCACCTCTATTAAAAGCTATATCAATGCTAAAAACAATATTAACATTATTAAGTATTTTAAGTCTATGCTGTATAGCACTGCCCGGTAATGCACAAATTATTACCACCTATGCAGGTACGGGAGTTGGAGGGTATAATGGAGACAGCATAGCAGCTACTACAGCCCAAATTTCACCCACTATGGTGTGTATTGATGATTCTGAGAATTTATACTTTTGCGATGTACCGTCTCGCATTAGAAAAATAAGTAGAGCGGGTATTATTTACACCTACGCAGGTTTAGCGGATACCGGCTATACCGGTGATAACGGACCGGCTACGGCTGCAAAACTGAAAATACCGGCATATATTTGTGTGGACAAAAAAAATAATGTTTATTTCTTAGATGGCAATAGTTATATCCGTAAAATTAACCGTTATGGCATCATCAACACTGTTGCACGAGTAGCGGTTACCGGTTCTTATTGTTGCGATAGTATGGCGGCGGCAGCGGCAACTATTGGCACTGTGCAAGGTTTGGCAACCGATACTGCCTGCAATTTATATATTGCCGATATGAGAAGCCACCGTGTGCTTAAAATTGATACTGCTGGCATGATAACCACCTTTGCAGGTGGCGGAAGCGGAGGGCGCATGACAGACGGCACGGTAGCTACGGTTGCTCGCCTATCCTATTCCTCTTCTATAAGCATTTGTTGTGATAAAAAAGGTAATTTGTTTTTGTACGACAGCTTTTATGTTTATAAAATTAATACCGCAGGCACGGTAAGCCGGTTTGCCGGAGACGGTACTTATGGTTATAGTGAAGATGTGCCCGCAACTGCGGCTAAAATAGTGCTATATGGACGGATGTCCATAGACACCACCGGCAATTTGTATATTGCCGACCAACCCGGAAGGCTTAGAAAAATAAGACCCGACGGCATCATAGTTCGCTATGCGGGAGATAGTGCAGTTAGGGGCTTTGCAGGAGACGGAGGACATCCATCAGCCGCTCAATTCAATTATGTGTATGGTGTTGCGCCTAATAATAAAGGTAACAG
>RGMU01000341.1 GCA_010021705.1 Chitinophagia bacterium
TTATCTAACTTAAGCATCTTCTTGGTGTCGTCGTCTAATCCTTTGGGCAATAAGTCCATCAAATTAGTAGTGGGTTTTTGTACTTCTACCCCCATAAATTCTTACATTGCAGCAGACATTGCAGAATTTCTTAGACTACAAATGCTTGAGAATGGTATATCGTTTACTTATGAAACCGTAATGAGCCATAAAAGTAAAATTGATTTTATGCAAAGAGCACAAGAGTTTGGCTATAGAGTATATTTGTATTATGTGGCTACGGAAGACCCTGAAATTAATACCAACAGAGTAGAATTGAGAGTAGCCCAACAAGGTCATCCGGTATCAAAAGAAATAATAGAAGCCCGCTACTATAAAAGCTTGGAAAATTTAAAGTCGGCAGTATTAGCTACGCATAGAGCCTATATTTTTGATAATTCAGGTAAAGCGTCAAAACTAATTGCAGAAATTACAAATAGTAAAGAAGTTAATATTGTTGATGATAAAGTGCCTGATTGGTTCATTAAATATCTTTACCTACATTAAAAGTTAAGACTTTTGGGCGTAACAGTGGGAAATGCTAACCGAAGAAACATTTAAGTAAATCTTCAGAAAATCACCCCTAAAACGCAGCAAATACACCGGCATCATGCGGAATATAAGAGCATTGAGGTAGGGCTTTGGGGGGGTAAACTTATTGCTAACGATTACTTTTTTTTAAGTAAAAACTCATACCCCACAACATTCATTAGCAACAACAGCATTCCATAAAATGTGTCTTCAACCGGAATAGTGAGCATTCTAACACCTAAATTATAATTGTTGTTATAAATCACTACAGGTTCCGGTGTAGCCGCACCGGTTAAAATGCCGTTGGATATAAAAAAGGGAAGTAGGATAAACAAAAATGTAATAAAAAATGACGCCATATAGGTCATTTTTCTGACTAACATCAATAGCGCAGATAGTAAAAAAAAAGTTACTGATGTATATAGCAGTTTACTGTATATCAAACCCACTATGAGTAGCAATATGGCTAAGTATATACTAAACTTGCTTGCGCCGGCATTCCATTTTTGAACCGATAAATATTTTTTTACACAATAATAAGTAAATGTTGAAGCGTATGGAATGCAAATAAAGAAAAGCAGTTCTTCTAAGGGCAGATTAAATATTTTGATGCCTAACAAGTATCTATCATTAAAGTGCCAAACGCCTAATGCTACAAACAGGCTATCCCATACAATAAAGAATAGGGCAACCAAAATGCAGGGTATGTAATAATAACGCCAATGCTCAATAAAGCGAAACTTAGGGTGAAGCGAAAACAGTAAAGGAAACAGAATGCAAAAAAAATCAACTGCTAAATATAAGTATTTATCCGGCATTGGCAGTTTTATTTTGTTTCAATGCTTCTTTATAATACTTTAACGGCACCCATAACATGCCAAAGCATTCACCATCTTCTTTTTCTAAATGTTTGTGGTGCATTTTATGCGCTTTACGTATGGCTCTAAAGTAGGCATTATTGCTATTTCTAAGCCATTTAAACCGCTGATGTATAAATATATCATGAATTAAAAAATACGCAAAACCATAAAGTGTAATGCCTATGCCTATAAACATCAATCCATGCAATGGTGCATAAAATGTGCCTATTCCTAATGCACTCATGCCCGGTAAAGCAAAGATTAAAAAGAAATAATCATTTTTTTCAAAAAACGATGATGGATTCTTTTTATGATGGTCTTCGTGTAAGTTCCACAATAAGCCGTGCATCACATATTTGTGCGTACACCACGCCACGCCTTCCATCGCAATAAAAGTGAGGATTGTAACTGCAATATTGAATAACATGGTAAATTATTTTTGAAATAAACT
>RGMU01000342.1 GCA_010021705.1 Chitinophagia bacterium
GTTTTCGGAAGTAAATACTTCCGGAATGGCATGGTAGATGAAAACTTCGGACCAGTGGGTAGCCGGGAGACGCAAGTGGAAAACACTTGCATAAGTATAGACACAAGTCGAAAAGACTGCTATGTAGAAAAGCAATAAGAGGCAGCATGAGAATGTTCTGCTCACATAAAAATAAGTTTTTTGCTTTACATTACAAAAATATCTCCGACTGCTATATGCGGTCATTTCTAAGAAAGCCGCCAGTAATTGTATGAGTTATAAAGAGGTACGCCTACTTGCGCATGTTATTCGCTAACCGTCTTTTCGTTGCGTTTTCCTCTTTGAGTAGCTGAGATTATCTTCATTAATGCTAAAGTATTTTTGTTTAATTTAGTTTGCTGCAAAAAACGGAAACGGGCTCTGCTGAGGAGCAACCCGCCAGGGATATTGCAGCCAGACAAGCATGTCATTCATCCGATAGTTCAAGTAACATTGATCGATCGGATGTCTGTTTTATATGCTGTTCTGCTAATGCCTGAGAAAAACCTTTACGTTTCATGTGCTTCTTTTCCTGTTTTGGATGTAAATGATCCTTGGCATAGTTCTGGTTGTTGAGCACAACTGCTTTGGCAATCAGGACTAGTTTTTTTGCCACTTTTATGATAGCATGCTTGTTGTTTTTTACTGCGTGTTTGCTGTAGTAAGCAAATAGCTTTGGTTCAACCCGTATGGCAACCCATGAGGCCTCGACGATCAATGGCCTCAGATGTGTATTGCAGCGCGGTTGGATGCCTTTGGTCCTGATAGTATCGCCAGAACTATCATTCCACGGTGTTAGCCCTAAAAAGCTTACATATTCATCCGGATCATCAAAGCGACTAAATTCACCAATTTCTGCAATCATAGCCATAGCTATTACCGGCCCTATTCCGGGAACCGTTAATAGCCGTTTGTACGGCTCGTCATAACTGGATTGTATTTGAGAGCGCAACAACTTTGTTATTCTGTACTCCTGTTCCCTTTGGTACCTTAAAGCATTTATCAATTCCTGTTTGGCTAACGTGCCGGCCTCGCTGATCATTTCCAGGTTATCAAGCCATTCTAATGCCTTTTTTGAAAAACGTTCCTTTTTCATAACCGATTCAGGCAATTGAATACCATGATAAAACAAAAAACCTTTAAGCCTGTTATTAGCCCTGGTTACATCTCTGACTTTACTTTCCCTTAAGCGAAATAGTGATCTCAGCTCCTGCTGCTGCCTGGTAAGAACATGAATACCCCGAAGAGTATTCTTCTCCAGATGCTCCGCTATCGCACGGCTGTCGTGTGTATCGGTTTTATTCTTTTTTTGTTTGTCTGTAGTGGGCATATCCGCCGGGTGGATTATAATGTTCTTTATACCCAACCGGCAAAGCATCTCATGGTGCGTTGTGCCACAAAAACCTGCTTCATAGGCAGAGTAAAAGTCCCCTCCAGGAAATTTGTTCTTTAATGTACCGGCTAACGTATGTGCGCCTGGAGGTTGCGTGAAATGGGCTACCTGGCGACCTAAACTGCGGACAGTTACCGTCCATGATTTCTTGTGAACATCTAGTCCCACATAGAATTTCTGTCCATTAAAATCAATAGAATTTTCGAAATTTGTTACTGGCATAGTGCATGTATTTTTAATTGTTCATAATAGCGAAACCAAGTGTTATCGCATACCAAATTAAAATTACGGCTCCTGATTTATTCAGGATGACCGTCATACTGCACTATGCTTTTCTTACATAATTACTTGCTGAATAGAATGGTTCGACTTTCCTGTTAGCGTAAAAATCAAAACCCGCGCAGAGAGCGGGAAACAGAGCGGGAGCGAGGGAAAAATGAGAGCGGGAG
>RGMU01000343.1 GCA_010021705.1 Chitinophagia bacterium
GGAAAGTGAAGCCTGTAAAGGCTTTCTTTCTTTACTGCCAAACATCAACAATTATATCAACAAGCCTATGCAACTACCGTTTAGGAAAGCGAAATTGGTTCGCTCAAAAGGAGAGAATAAGTGGTTTATCAAATTCTACTGCACCGACCCTGATACGAACAAGTATAGAATGGTGCGAAAGACTTATGATATTAATCGGTACGATATACCGCACAGAGAGGTGTACGCCCAAGCCATTATAAGGCTTATTAATGAAGCCTTAGACAACGGCTACAACTATTGGGTGGAGGTAGCAAAGATAAAGGCAGCAAAAGGCGAAAAAGACAAAGAAACGGAGTTATTACCCAACCTACCTAAGCCCCATTGGAGCGAAGTGGTTAATAATAAGTACCCGGACGTGGTAACGGCATTGACTGCCACCTTAGAGGCTAAGCGCGCCGAATTGACAACGCAAAAAAGTTTTAGAAGCTACGAAAGTGCGTTAAGGTTTTTTATTGCTTTTTTGAAGCGCAGAAAATGGGATAAACTTAGCCCTAATGATATATCGCCGGATATGTGCGATGAGTTTGTTTTAGAAAGGGTTAAGAGCGGTGTGGTAAATAGGACGGTAAACGGCATGGTAAGCAAGATATCTCCGCTGTTTTTACGTATGGCAGAAAAGCGAATAATTAAGGAAAATCCTTTTGACTACATCAAATCGCTGCCAAAGAAAGACAGCAACCTATTTGCCAACCTTACAGAAGAAGAACTGCAAAGGGTTAAGGTGCATTTGCAGGAAAAGCACCCTAATCTATTGCTGTTTAGCCAATTCATTTATTACGCATGGACACGCAACAATACGGTATCAATGCTGCAACGCAAAAACCTCAATTTTACGGATAAGACCATTACTATTAATGGAGATACCACAAAGAGCGGTAGGTCGGTGGTGAAGCAAATGCTGCAACCGCTGCATGATATACTCATTGCTGCCGGTATAGATAAGCTACCGGAGGAGTATTATCTGTTTAGCAATAGGGCTTTAGAACCGGGTGTTAAGAAAATAGGCAGTGTAGATACCAGAGCCACAGAGGCATGGAAAAGACTTGTTATTGAGGAATTGCAGATAGAAAAGCACCTATACGCGCTAAAGCATACAGGTGCCGCCATGTACCTGAATAAGAACGAAGCACCGGACTTAAGTTGGCTGCAAAAGCAAATGGAGCACCACGACCTACAGACAACTTCTATTTATGTAGCCAAAAGGCAAGTAAAGCGGATAGATGAAAGTAAAGCAAACTTGCCCGATTATTAACGGCTTGCCAACTTAAGGTGTTCTCTTACCGAAAGATAATTTTAGACTACAGCGGTAGCTCAATAGGTTCATACCCTATAGGTCGTAGGTTCGAACCCTACCCGCGCAACGCAGCAACTCCTAACACGGGCACTGTTAGCCGCGCTGAAACAAAAAGCCACCCTTACCGGTGGCTTTTTTATTGCCCAAAACTCCCATAGCAAATACCGTGCCAAACTTTTTACACCTAAAATGGAAATGAAAAATGGAAAATGAAATATATAGGGAGTAGGGCGAAATTTTGTGAGATTTGTGAGAAGCGATAAAAGTGCCTACCATAAAGGAGTTTTGACCTCAGAAACTCTAACTTTAAAATGTGAGATGTTTCTCACATTTTTTTATGGAGGTATTATTGCTATTTGCTTTCTCACAAATATTGGGTGATTGTATTTTGTGAGGAAATTTTGTGAGATTTGTGAGAAAGCAATTTATTGCCAAAAGCCACTATTTTACTACTTATTATTACCTATTAGTTAATAATAAATAGTAAAATAGTAGTGTTCTCACAAATCTCACAAAATTT
>RGMU01000344.1 GCA_010021705.1 Chitinophagia bacterium
ACCTTTTTGGACTTGCAATTCCGAAGGGTAAATTATTCCTTCAAAGGCGATAATGCAAAGCAGCAAGATGCAAGCCAAAATGTGGCCTTATCAATGTTTAATCCTAAGGCAGGGATTAACTATAAGTTGAACGATGGTAAAATGCTGTATGCCTCTTGGGCGGTTGCCCAGCGCGAACCTAACCGAAACGATTATGTAAACGCTATTGCTAACCAGCTTCCTCAAAAAGAATTATTAAACGATTTTGAGGCAGGTTTTAGAAAAACAAAAGGCAAAATTCAATTGGGTTTTAATGCCTATTATATGAATTACCAAAACCAACTTATCCTTACGGGCCAGTTGAATGAGGTGGGCGATTTTATCCGAACAAACGTTGGTTCAAGTTATAGGGCGGGCATAGAAATGGAGCTGGGCATTCAATGCACCTCTTGGTTAAAGTGGAATGCGAACCTTACATTGAGCCAAAACAAGGTAAGGCGCTTTGTAAATATTGTTCAAGGCTACAATGGTCCGAATGATTATCTTCGACAAGATTTTAGCAAAACCAATATTGCCTATTCGCCTAATGTTATAGCAGCCAACCAGCTATTGGTGAATTTCGGAAATTGGGATTGCGCTATTATATCTAAATACGTAAGTAGTCAATACCTCGATAATACCCAAAATAGAAATAGCAGGCTTAATGGTTATACCCTAACCGATATTCGCCTAAAATATAAGTTGCCTTATGTGGCGGTAGGAAATGTAGAATTAGGGCTTTTGCTCAATAATATATTCAACTACAAGTACGTGAGCAATGGCTATACCTATAGCGATTTGAACACAGATGCAAGTATTAATAACTACACCTTTTACTACCCTCAGGCAGGTTTTAACCTTTTGGGAAGTATTAGTTTAAGATTTTAGAGTGCGTATTTATCCGTTTTCAAAATGCGGTGCCTGGTAGGTACCGCTTTTTGTTTGCTACAAAACCATAGCTAATTATTATTTTTGTCTTATGTTCTGGAACCAACTCACCACGGAAGCCCAACTTGCAGGAATCGTTAAAACTTCTGAACTGCAACCTGTACTTATTTTTAAACACAGCACCAGATGCAGTATTAGTTCTGCTGCACTAGACAGGGTAGAACGTAAATGGAACGATGCAGTAGATACCGCTAAAGTTCAACCTTGGTATTTGGACCTAATTGCCTATAGAGATATCAGTAATAAAATAGCTTCAGAATTTAACGTGGAACACCAAAGTCCTCAGGTATTAATTATTGTTAATGGCCAATGTGTGTACAGTGCCACCCATTACGATATTAACTACTTAGATATTTTAGAAGCAGCGGAAGCGGCTAAATAATAGCCGTTAAATAAAATTGAATGTAAAGTTCCTCACCATATCCGGATGAAGACTTTTCTCTACTGGGCAAGTTCTGCCTGTGTTTTCTAGTTTTTGCTTCTGATCGTTTGTTAGGTTAGTGGCAGGAATATTTAATATTACCTCTATAGCTGCAATGCGCCTTGGGTTACTTTCCATATGTTTGGTAACTTCTATGGTAGTTCCTGAAATATCCAAGCCATCACGGTCTGCCACTATACCCATTGTAGTAATTACACAGGCACCCAATGCTACCGCTACTAAATCGGTAGGGCTAAAGGCTTCACCCTTTCCGTGGTTATCTGTAGGTGCATCGGTAATAATGTGTGTACCACTTTGTAAATGCGTACAATTGGTTCTTAATTCGCCTTGGTAAACAATGTGGGCTGTTGCCATAAACTATGAGTCGTTTTTTGTCGTTAATTTACCAGAATAAAGCAAAATGAAAGCAATACCGGGCAAATT
>RGMU01000345.1 GCA_010021705.1 Chitinophagia bacterium
TAAATTAAGCAAATTATTAACAGATAATGCCTTCAGAAACCAACTTTCTGCCAATGGAAGAGTTTTTATTTTAAAAGAATGGGGTAACTTTGCCGATAATGCCAAAGACCTTTACAAAATAGTCTCTTCATAAAAAATACTTCTTAGAATGGCAATAGTTTCAGTTATTATACCTACATACAACCGTAAAAAACTATTGTCATATACTTTGGACTCACTCCAAAGTATGCACCATACACCGGTGGAGTTAGAAATCATTGTTGTAGATGATGGTTCAAATGATGGAACGGAAAAATTTGTTACGTCCATTTACCCTTATGTAATTTATCTAACCAATAAAGGAAAAGGGGCTTCTGCTGCCAGAAATACTGGGTTGAAGTATGCTACCTCAAAATATGTTTTATACTTAGATTCTGACGATATTATTGGTACAGATTTCTTCCAAAAAAAGGTAGAATTTTTGGAAAATAACCCTCAAATTGGGGCGGTATATGGTAATTATGAGTTCTTTAAATCAGACTTGGATTTTGACCCCGGTAGCATAGAAAAAGCCGCAAAATACCCTAAAATAACCGATATAGCAGATAATGCCTTATTCCTAAAATACTATACATCTGGTAAATACATACCACCATTAGCTATCTTATGGCGCAGGGAGATATTGCTTGCCATAAACGGGCATGATGAGAGCTTTATCATCAATCAAGATGTGGAAATGTTTATCCGTGCTTGGTTCAATGGCTTAAAAATGGTATATGTGGAAGATGGCACATTTGCCTACAGCCGCGTACATAGTACGGACAATCGCGTTGGCAAAGTGGACAGCGATGAAAAACTGCAAGCAATATTAAAGTTCAGAACCCACTTAAATGCCGAAATGCGTGCCAAAGGCTATGGTAACAACAAAGAATTTATGGAAAGCATGAGCTACTGCACCTTCAACTTTTGGCGGAGGCTAAGGCACACAAAACCTGAAATTGCCAAGCAGTTTTTACAACTTGCTAAGCAAACCTACTGGCCTATTCAAATCAGAAGTGGTGTGGTGGTAAAAACACTTGCCAACATTATAGGTCCCGACAATTTTGTGAATATTAAATACTTTTTCAGGAAGAGGGATTAATTTTTATTTTCCAATCATTGCCTGAAAGGAAGGTGGTTGCCACCGTTTTTTAATCAACTTATCAATGATGGATAAGTTTTGGTAATAGTTGCCTTTAAGTTGCATTAATATGGGTAGCTGAATAGTATTAAAGCATTGTAGTTTCTCTTGATAGGGTAAATTTTGGGAGTATTTTACAAATTCTTCTAAAACTTTCCTCACCTCCTTCATATTCCAATAATGAATGCAATAGGGTGCTGCGGGTAGCAACGTGCCCTCTTCACTAAAATAGCAAGAAAAGGCAAATTGCTCTACAATGTGCTTGCTAAAGTGTGGAAAAACGGTATCCGTATAATGCAGTACTTTGTCTAATAGTTGCTTATTATCGGAGTTAAAGCCCAATAAACCCGCGTTCCACATGGCAGTATTGGTGGGTAATGAGGGTAGGGCAGGGGAGGAGAAGCCGGCAAGGAAGCTATCCAATTTTTTCATAATGGGATTGTTCCTTTGCCTAATATCGCCTTCATAAACGTGCATGTATTTTGCACCTTTGGCTATCTGTTGCCATATAGAGTGCAAGGGTTGTGTAAAAACCACATCGGTATCGGCATACAGTATATTACCACTATGCGTAGCCGTAAAATGCCTTAAAACCTCAATCTTTACCCGATGAACAAAGTTTATTTTCCCTTTCCATGCTACAATTTCTTTTTCATTCAAATGATAATACG
>RGMU01000346.1 GCA_010021705.1 Chitinophagia bacterium
GCTCGTTGATGTCCACGCCTATTATTAACATTCCGCAGTCTGCCATATTGGGTATGCACAAAATACAAGACCGCCCTATGGCTATTAATGGTAAAGTAGAAATACGCCCCATGATGTATTTAGCACTTAGCTATGACCACAGAATAATAGACGGCAGAGAATCAGTGGGCTTTTTGGTAAGGGTAAAAGAGCTATTGGAAAACCCAGAATGGTTACTATTTGGGAAAGACCCCGTAAAAATGCTGTTAGAAATTTAGCCTACCTACAGTGTTTGTTGAAATAGGGAGTAATATTTTGTTAATTACCCGCCTATTTTTTAATTTTGCAGCATGAATACAGAAGACTATCAGGGCAACGAAGACCGGGACGAAGACAATTCTCTTATAGACGACAGCGATGACCACGAGAATGACGAACCCCGTGAAAGGGTGCGCATACTTGTGGAAAAAAAGCAGGAAACTATGAGAATAGACAAGTTTCTGATGATAAGATTGGAAAGGGCAACGCGCAATAAAATTCAGAACGCAATAGACGAAGGCATGATATTGGTTAATAATCAGCAAACCAAAGCCAACTATAAAATTCGCCCCTTAGACGAGATAATCGTATTGGATAACCGAAAGCCGGAAAGCTATGAAGTGATACCGGAATATATGCCCCTGAACATTGCGTATGAAGACCAAGAGGTGATGGTGCTAAACAAACCTGCCGGCATGGTAGTTCATCCGGCTTGCGGCAACTATCATGGTACATTAATTAATGGCGTAGCTTACTACTTAAACCAACATTCAGAGCATAAAGAACTTTTACCTCGCGTAGGCTTAGTGCACCGCATAGATAAAGACACCACCGGGCTAATAGCAGTGGCAAAAACCGACCGTAGCATGGCTCACCTATCTGCCCAATTCAAAGCACATACCGTACACAGGAGGTATACTGCCTTAGTATGGGGCGATTTACCGAACGACAAAGGCACCATTAATGTGCCTATTGGCAGGAACTTACGCTTTCGCAAAATAATGGCAGCCTTTCCCGATGGCGACCATGGCAAAGAGGCAGTTACGCACTATACGGTATTAGAGCGGTTCAACTATGTTACCTTAGTGGAATTACAGTTGGAAACAGGGCGCACTCACCAAATACGCGTACACATGATGTACATAGGGCATCCGCTGTTTAACGATGAAACTTATGGTGGCAACAGAATAGTCAAAGGCACAATATTCAGCAGATATAAACAATTTGTGGATAACTGTTTTAGCATAATACAACGGCAGTCGCTCCATGCCAAAGAGCTTGGCTTTACCCACCCCACCTCCGGAGAGCGCATTATGCTTACGTCTGACCTACCCGCAGACTTAGAGGCAGTAATAGACAAATGGCGGCAATATGTGAATGCCTATCATAAAAAGGTGGGGTAGGTTAGGTGCATGCAAAGAAGACAAAGTAAACCGGTTAAACTATGGGGCAAAATCTGCCGCTAAGCATTTATAACCCATTTCGGCAAGCATGCACGTAAAGTAGCATAATTATTAATCCCTCTACTCCTTCACCACCCATAATGGTTTTTCAGAGTCTATAGCTTTGTATAATTATAATTATCAGGAAAAAGCAGTAGTCTCAACAGGAATCGAACCTGTATCAAAAGTTTAGGAAACTTCTATTCTATCCATTGAACTATGAGACCAACGAGGCGCAAAGATAATGCCTTTTAAGCTACGCCCAACTTTTTTAGCATTTTGGCATGTGCCCAAAGCGCAGTAAAAAAGTTAGAATATTCGTGATATGGTAAATCAAATTTGGCAGCAGTTTCTTTAACTATTACCGAT
>RGMU01000347.1 GCA_010021705.1 Chitinophagia bacterium
AGAAGGGGAGGAAGCAAACTCCCCTCTCCATTTATGGGGAGGACGGGTGGGGAAATAAGCTTTAATACTAATTACTCTTGATTTTTTAGAGTTAAAAAAATTTATTGCAAATTAAAAACTCCAGTCGTTTAATTTTTGGGTTTAACTTTTAAAACGTTGCTAAATTTGGTTTTTTACCAATCGCATTCTCCAAAAAACTTCAACTCACTTTTTTCATTAATCTTTGCTGCTCATGGATAAGTTATTGTTTTTAAATTTCTGCTTTTTTGACGCTCTTTTATACATATTTGTAAAATATTTTGCACAACTGAGTCATCATAGCACGATAGAAATATTAACTTACGCAAACATAGCTTCCGTAATATGTTTATCCCCATTTGCAATATATAATTGGCAAAGAACAAAAGCCGGTTTTGTACCAAATCTTAGATTATTTATCGCAGCTCCAAGCTCTGCATTAAAAACCGTAGCAGTTGGGTATTTGCCAATAAAAAATGTAGCTATAATTAGCTATCTTGCACCAGGGGCTGTTGTGTTTTTATCTTTTATAATGCTTGGAGAATACGAAAAAGGCAAAAATAAAAAATTTATCTGGCTTGCTGTTTCTTTTGTTGGGGTGATGATTTTTGTTGGAATACACGACATTAGGGGTAATCCTTTTATGTATAGCTTGGTATTTTTGCATGTTTTGTTTAAGGGAGACCGTAGCAACAAATGGGCAAAGGACGTTCAACGAGAGTTTGCCAATCTTAAAATACCGACACCACAGCTTATTATAGGGTTTTACACCCCCCGCGTACCACTCACGTTAGCTGAGTATTATGCCAAGCAGTTCAACATTCCATGGTTTGCAGACCTGCAAGATGACCTTATAGACGGCATTGCCCGCAACATGCACGGCTTTAGCCTTAGCTGGGCAAAGCGAGTGCTTAAATCGGCAAAGACGGTAATACAGGTATCGCCGGAGTGGGCAAAGGCTGAAGCAGAAGGCTTGGGTCGCAATGTGGTATGTATAAGGCATGTTGTACCCGCACCTGATAATGCCTTAAAAAGCGTGAGAGAAAACCCGCCCCCGCTAAACAATACCTTTACTATATTTTATGGCGGGTCTATCAATTTTAATTATCAACGGTTAGATATACTCAATCAAGTAAGCAAGCAGCTTCCGCCGGACAAAAAAGTAGTGTTATCCTTTGCGGGTACGGAGGCTATGTATAAAAAAATGGAGCAACATCTTGAAGGCAACATTACCTTGCAAAATGCCGGCTGGCTTGACGCAGAAAGCTACCACCGGCAGGTATTAAGCGCGCATTGCTGCTTAGTGTTGCCGTGGGCACTGCCACCACGCCAAGTAATCCCTTCTAAGTTTTATGAATTTTGCCAATACGATAAACCAATATGGATAGTAGGCAACGACACCGGTAGCTTCTCAAGCCTGTTTAACGAATGGCAACACCCTAAAATACCCACAGGCGATGCCTCTTACCAACTCCAAACACTACTTAATGCCCTAAATGGCGATTATTCCGGCATGTTTTTACCATCTCGCTGCCAAAATGCCCCCCTTACAGAAGCCCGGTTATACGAGGCTTATACTAAGTATTTATAGGGGTGTTTGCATAGAGAATGTGCCCGTCTAAAATGGCAAGGCTTGCAGCAATATGACATTCACCAGATAAATCCCCAAAGAATATAATTGAAAATGATGGTATCCATATAAACAAATACACTCATTGTGAAATTCATCCTTCAACTATTTTCGGTGTAGTAGCGTCGTGTATTCCTTATCCAGATCATAACCAATCTCCAAGAAACACTTATCAATGTGC
>RGMU01000348.1 GCA_010021705.1 Chitinophagia bacterium
GAGCCTGCTACCCGGAGAAACCGGCATATTTTATGAAGGTACGTATGTAGGCAAGGGCTTCATAGACCCTAAAAGCACCAAAGACACCATGAAGCTGTCTATTGGCAGGGATAAGAAAATAGTGATTACGCGGGAGCGCGATAAAAAGCTGCGTGCTACTAAGCTGCTTGGCTCTACGGTTAATGATACTTATGCCTACACCATTGCGGTGCGCAACACACGCAAGCAAAAAGCTACCATTGAAATAGAAGACCAAATGCCGGTAAGCAACGATAAGGACATTGTAGTAGAAACCATAGACAACGACAAAGCCGAATACGATGCCCCTACCGGCAAAATGAAGTGGACTTTAGAGCTACAACCCGGCGAAACCAAAAAAATAACATTCAGCTACAGCATCACCTATCCTAAAGGCAAGCGCATTAACGGATTGCCATAGCATAGTTAGCCTTATGTGCCGGTTTAGTCTTTTTGGGTCAACGGCTTGTGAGGGGGCTGTAAGAGGCTGATGCGGCGATGCTTGCTTTTGTTAAATATCATCATTCCGTTTTGCCTGCCTGCACGGTGCGCTTTTTGCTCATCTGCGGGTAGGTTTTTTTCTTGCATGCAAGCGGTGCTACAGCAGCCTTGCAGCTTTTCGGCACAGGCGGGGCATTGGATAAACAGCAAGTGGCAGCCGTTGTTCAGGCAGTTGGTATGTTGGTCGCAGGGGGTGCCGCATACGTGGCATTGGGCTATTATATCGTCTGTAATGCGCTCGCCTAAGCGTTCGTCAAACACAAAGTTTTTGCCAATAAACTTGATAGGCAGCCCCTGTGTGCGTGCCTGCCGTGTATATTCTATAATGCCTCCTTCCACGTGAAACACGTTTTTGAAGCCATTGTGCAGCAAATAGGCACTTGCCTTTTCGCACCGTATGCCGCCGGTGCAGTACATTATAATGTTTTTATCCTTTTGGTCTTTAAGCATATCTACTGCCATGGGCAGTTGCTCCCTAAAAGTGTCGCTGGGTATTTCTATAGCCCCTTCAAAGTGCCCTACCTCATATTCATAGTGGTTGCGCATGTCCACAATCACGGTATCGGGCTTAGCGGCAAGCTCGTTATAATTTTTAGCGTTTAGGTATTGTCCGGTTTTGGCGGGGTTAAACAAGGGGTCGGTAATACCGTCTGCCACTATTTTGGGGCGCACTTTTATGCGCAGCACCCAAAACGATTTACCATCGTCATCTACCGCTTTATTCAGCCTAATGCCATTAAGAGCCTCATGCGCACCGTAAAGCCGGTCTTTCATTGCCTCATATTGGCTTTCCGGCACGCTTATTTGCCCGTTTATGCCTTCTTCTGCCACATATATGCGCCCAAATACATTTACCGATACCAATGCTAAATAAAGGCTATTCCTAAATCCTATGGGGTCTGAAATATGAAAATATTTGTAAAAAGAAACCGTAATGCGGGGTTCTGTTTCCGCCAACATTTTCCTTTTTAACTCTTCGTTGTTTATTTTGTTATGAAGTATGGGCATAAGCGTTACACACTAACCTGATGGGCAAATTGCGTGCAAAATTACGGAAT
The DNA here is from genome assembly GCA_010021705.1 of Chitinophagia bacterium. Lineage (GTDB taxonomy): Bacteria > Bacteroidota > Bacteroidia > Chitinophagales > Chitinophagaceae > RGMU01. The sequence goes on from RGMU01000348.1 coordinate 1,578, forward strand.
TTTGGCCGAAGTGGTGTGGTTTTGTTTGAAGTGTGTTTTGTCTGAACTGTGATTTTTGAGATTTTAGTGAAGGGTGTGATAATTTTTTGTAAAAAATGAATGTAGGGGCTGAAAATTTTCAGCCCCATACGCCTGTCATAGCAATTATCCCCTTCACAAAAATCACAGTTCAGACAAAATACAGCCCAATTCCTGCCCATCCTAAAATCCTGAGCGTCCTGATTCAGACAAC
>RGMU01000349.1 GCA_010021705.1 Chitinophagia bacterium
CAAAAATCGCCAACGAAGCAATATTCGCCAACACGGCGCGGCGAAAAGCGCACATGGAATAGCCGGTGCCCGTTACGGTAAGCAGTGTCTTGTATGGTGTATTTATAATACAAGCCACTGCTGCCATGCAACGGACTGATAAATTTTTTGTTAAAAATGGAAATATAGTTGTTGTAGATGTTAAGCTTTACATATAAGGTGTTCAGGTATTTTACAAAGTTTTCGTTGTTTAGCCCTTTTACAATGCTGGCTTTAATAATTTCGCGCTGCTTGAGTGGGCTTTTACGGTAATAAAAGTCTGAAATGGTTTCGGTAAGGTAGAGCGGTAAAAACGGCTTAGTATCGCTCACAGAGTCTATGTTATCAAAAATAAAGCTGTAGTTTTTTAATAGGGGTATTTTTAAAAACTGTTCTTTGCTCATGCGTTGCAGGTCTGCCTCTAAGCGGGTGTGGACTTCATAGCTGTAGTTTTCAAACCTGTCGGGGTTGTTGGCGGGTTTGCGGGCAATTATCCTTTTCATTAATGCCTGTGCCGGGTCAACGCTTGAAGACCGTACAGTAACCTCCTTTAGCTCGCTTAGGTTACGCTCCATTTCTATGGTAATGGGGCGGGATAGGGCACTTGCTGTTATCTTATAATAAGCGTTTTTATAGCCCATTGCTTGAATGGAGAGCGTATCGCTTGGCAGGCTGTCTATGGTAAGGGTAAAAAAACCGTCTATATCGGTGGTGGCACCAATAATGGTATGCGGAAAAATAACCACCGCAAACGATAGCCCTTCTAAAGTGTTGTTGTCTTCTACCTTGCCGGTAAGCGTGATGTGTTTAGCGGTTAGTGGGTCGTTGGGTTGTGTGCTATATGCCTTAGTAGTGTCCGGAACTGTGGGTTTAGGCACAGAGTCCACACGCTGCGCCTTTGCAGAAAAAGCGCAAAACAATACACATACACAAACATAAAGATAGAGCCTCATCAGTTTTTTTAACACACGGAAAAGCGAATGTACTGCATTGTGTGTTACATACAAAAAAACAGTAGATAATTACTGCTTAGAAGCGTTCCAATACACTAAAGTAGAAGTTACCTTCAATGGCTGCATTTTCATCGCTATCCGAGCCGTGTACTGCATTTTCGCCAACAGAAGTGGCATATTTTTTTCTGATAGTGCCTTCTTCGGCTTGTGCGGGGTTGGTAGCACCTATCAGTTTTCTGAAGTCTGCCACAGCATTGTCTTTTTCTAAAATGGCAGCTACAATGGGTCCGCTACTCATAAATTGGGTAAGGTCGGCATAGAAGGGACGCTCTGCGTGCACTTCATAAAACTTTTCAGCCTGTGCTTTAGTGATTTGAAGGTATTTTAAGGCAATTATCTTAAAGCCGTTGTCGGTAATCATTTGTAAAATGTTGCCAATGTTTCCTGCTTTCACCGCATCGGGCTTAATCATGGTAAATGTACGATTGCTCATATTATGGTATGAAAATTTTTGTGGGGCAAAGGTAATTAATGCGTTTTAATTCCGTATAAAGTGGGGGTATTTTATTTTGTGGTAATGGACAGTATTTGTTTGAAAAGGCTGCTCAATTTAGCTTTAAAGTTTACATGACACGCGCAAAAAGCACCTATCATAGATTTTTTAGCTACCTTTGCCCTCAAAATCCTGCCCCATGCAAATAGCGAATCCGCTGAACGATGTAGCCTTTAAATGGCTGATGCTGAACAAAAGAATTGCTAAATTCTTTTTGAGCACCATTTTGCAAAAAAACATTATTGAAGTGCACCCTGCTCAGCAAGAGCAAGCAGTG
>RGMU01000350.1 GCA_010021705.1 Chitinophagia bacterium
CTAGCTCAACTAATACCAGCTATACACAAGAGGCTAAGAAACGCAAGCTTAAAACCTGAAAATTTTAGCCAGCATATTAACCCATTCGCTCACAGCACTAAAATAGTGCAACTCATTAGCAAAATCCAAATAGAAACAATGGATTTCTATGATGGCGAAGGTGATATTGAACGCTACAAAAGCGGAATAATGGATGTAATTGAACTTTGTGTTCTCGCTCTTATTACAGAGGACGAAAAAGCATACCAAGCGAAATTAATAGCCGAAGAACTGGAAGACAAAGCAGCAGAAGAAGCGCTAAAAGCCGAAACCTCATTACCTCCTACAGCATAATGGAAAACAACCTAGCAACCCCACCAGCTTCTGTTTACAAAGACAGGATTAAGGCAATTAAACCTACCCTTAAGCTTTGGAAAGGATGGAAAAAACAATTTCTATTCCTTCATTCAGAATACAATAACCACGAGGGCTTGAACCTTTTAGATGGCGTTCTATTGTGCCGCCGTTCCGATGTAGCCCTTACAGAAAAACTAGAAACCTTTATTCAAACCCAAAAAGAAAATGCCAACTAAAATTAAACCTATTCTATTCAATAACTGGTCTGTAAAACGCCTAATAAGAGGCACAAAGACACAAACCAGAAGGATTGTAAAGGATGTTAAAGAATTACAAGCTGGACTAACTTTATATAAAAGGTGCCCGTTTGAAATTGGCGATATTCTTTGGGTTCGTGAAGCTTTTAGGATAAAACAAGTTGAAAACGAAGAATTAGAATATATCTTTTCGACGCACGAGCATTCATTAGGTGAAGATTTCAGCAACCTTTCTAAGTGGAAACCTAGTATTCATCTTCCGAAGGATAAGTCTAGGATATTGCTAAAAGTAGTTTATATCTGGCGTGAATTATTGCAAAATATTACCGAAGAAGATGCAATAAAGGAAGGTGCCGAAAATTACGGTGATGGCCCGTCGGTAAAAAGTTGTAAAGAAGTTTACTTTGGTATTTGGGAAGATATTAACGGCATTGGCAGCGTAGCGAAAAACCCAGAGGTTTGGGTTATTGAATTTGAAATATTAAGTACCGATTTGCAAACTACCCAGAACCTTTTAAAAGAGTTTGCAGATGGAGCCGAACAGTAGTATCAAGGATAAGATTAGAAAGCTTATTGCCCTTTCTGAAAGCGAAAGGGACTTGGGTAACCACCACGCAGCCGAGGCAGCAATGGACAAAGCGGTACAGTTACTTTATGATAACGGCTTGAACCAGGGCGACATTCAGGAGCCAGAACCTTTCATTAAAAGCAAGCCCATACCCTACAATCAATTTTACAATAACGGTGCTTGCTTGCTATTCTTAAATAGTGTAATTGCCGACTACTGTCTTACTATTCCTTTAACTGAATTAGTAAGAATAAAGAAAGGCAACAGAATGCAAACGGTTGAAAAATCGCTCGTTTTCCTTGGTAGAGAAGCCAACGTATTAATGGCTGAATACTACTTTGTTACTACCGCTAAAGCTTTTGAAAAGTTGGCAAGAAAAGCCGATTTAACTACAAACACAGGCAGACAAAAGGTACCATCTAAGACCTTTATTACAAATTACCTTTGGGGTTGTGTTTACGGCTTGGCGGAGAAAATAAATAACATCAAGGCAGAGCAAGGCGCAAAAGGTACATACATAACCCAAAGCGCAAACAAGGCTATTATTGATTTCTTTTCACTAAACGATCTGAAAAAGACCAAAATAAGACGAGGTAACCTAAGCGAAAGTGGGTTTTGGGAAGGTTTAAGCACTGGCAAA
>RGMU01000036.1 GCA_010021705.1 Chitinophagia bacterium
AATACAGGTATAAAGCGGTGCATTTCGCTATAAACCTCAATGCTTTTCACCACTTTCTTTTTATAAGCCTTCAAACCACAGTTCATGTCGTGTAGTTTTATGCCGGTTAGCCTTCGGTTAACGGCATTGTATAGCTTTGAAGGCAGATTTTTAGTAATGGCATTATCATACCGCACCTTTTTCCAACCGCTCACTAAGTCATAGCCTTCTTGCGCTATCATGCGGTATAGCTCCGGAATTTCATCGGGGCTGTCTTGCAGGTCGGCATCCATAGTAATCACCACATTACCCTTTGCTGCTTTAAATCCTACATGCAGTGCGGGGCTTTTACCATAATTCCGTTGAAACCTAATGCCTTTTATACATGCGTTTTTAGCGCATAAACGTTGCACCACCGCCCAGCTATCATCGCTGCTGCCATCGTCAATCATTATCACTTCGTAGGTGTATTTGGCTTCGGTACACACGCGCTCTATCCACTCGGCAAGCTCCGGTAAAGATTCTTCTTCGTTGAATAAGGGTATTATAATAGAAAGGTCTGTTTGCATCCCAAACGCTAAAATACTACACCTTTGCTATTATCTATAAAATAGCGCGTAAATATTCTGTTATATTTCAAAATAAGGGCATTAAAGCCATATTATAACCGCTGTTAATAATTCTCAATGGCTATTATGTATTATTTTTGTATTATTGTGCTTTAGTAGTGTTGCCACTGATTTTGTATCCTTTAAAGGGATGCTATGTTGTGGTGCATATTGCTTAAAAAACCAACCGAAAATTGGAATATGGAAAACAATAAAGTGCCTACATGGGGCAGGAGAAAGTTTTTACAAGTTACGGGAATAGCTGCCGGCGCAGGCTTAATTGCGGCTTCTACCGGTTCGCTTACTTCTTGCAAAAAATCACCGGATGATACCATATATATAGGTAGCGGCGATACTGCATTGCTCAACTACTTATATATAATGGAGCAAATAATAGCCGGCTTTTATACACAAGCCAACCTTACTACTTATTATGGACTAACGGCAAGTGAAATGCAGCTTTTAGCCGACCTGCGCGACCATCAGTATGTACATTTAGCACTGCTTCGCAAACTGTTAGGCTCTTGGGCAGTCCCTGACCTTGACGTTTACCATGCCCCCACTACTTATGCCAACAGAACTAGCACACTTACCAATGGCATTTATTGGGAAGACCTTGCAGTTGCTGCGTATAATGGTGTAGCAAAAGTGTTTACCGATACCAACCTAACCCTGCTTACAATAAAGATGGGTACGGTGCAAGCACGCCATTCAGCCTATCAACGCGAAATATTGAATCACAATACCTATACCGATGCTACTGTTGTGGACAGCGATGGTATGGGAAAAACCTTGCCACCGTCAACAGTAATAAAAACCTTAATGAACTACTGTTCCAACAAATTTGATATTTCTAAACTACCTTCTTAATCATAGAAAACAGGCTATAACAATTCAACTTTTGCCATTACATGAACGTAAATAATATTGTAGAACTACTGCAAACCGAGAGCAATACCGTATCAAGCCGCCGCAATCTATTTAAGTCAATGTCTGCCAAAATCGCAGCCATTACTTTGCCGGCTTTAGCATTGCAAGCTAACGCAGAGGCGCAAACCGGCTCCGGTGTACAAACAGTGTATCAGTCGTTAGACTTTGCGTTACAATTAGAGTATTTTTTATATAATTTTTACCATATATCTATCAATGTAGGTTCTCTTATTCCTGCTGCTGATAAGCCGGGTTTTACCATGATAGCCAATGAGCAGCGCGCACATCTCAATTTGCTTAGATTACTGATAAGCAATATGGGTGGTACGCTATTTACACCATTTAACTATCCCAACGACCCCCGCACCGGAGACCCTTATTCTCCACCGTCTTACGACTTTACAGCCAATGGTGCCTATTCTGTATATGTGAGTTATCCTACGTTCCTTGCCGTAGCGCAAGCGTTTTCAGACATGAGTACGCGCGTTTATTTAGGTCTTATTCCAAGTTTGCTTGCCAACTCCAATAACGTAATGACCCAAATGATAACCATAAGCACCATAGAAGCCCGCCATGCTGCCTATATTCGCCAAATAAGGCGTATGTTAGTTTCGCCGGAAAACCCTAAGCCGTGGATAACCAACAATATCCCATCGCTTGTTGCGCTTCAACCTTTTTATAAAGGTGAAGATAATACATCGCAGCGGGGCATAGAGTTGACGGCATTGCAGGGTATTAATAAAGCAATAACTAAAGAATTAGCCTCTGAAGCCTTTGACGAACCAATGGACATGGCTACTGCAAAAACCTTGATGGCCCCGTTCATATTAAAATAATAGGCTGTGTAAATGTTAAATTTATACTTTTTTCCCTATTTCCAACCTCATTATCGTATTAATATCAACTTTGGCATAATATTTGCTACCATATAATAAAATCAACACATAGAAATTTATGAAACCAATTCGTATTGTTGCGCTAAGCGCAGTCCTTGCTTTAGGTACATTTGCTACCGCTTTATACACCTCTTCCTGCTCTAAGGACGCTTGTAAAGGTGTAACTTGTAAAAATTCCGGCGTTTGTGACGGAGGTAACTGTAAATGCCCCAGCGGTATAGGCGGTACAAACTGCGAAACTGTTTATCGTAACCTATATGCTTATACATACAAAGGTAACGGTACAGATAATACGGGCGGCGTTTACACCAGCTGGAAACTTGTCTATACTACAGGTAGCGATACCTCCGACTATACCAAAATGAGCATGCAAATAGTAGATAGTACTAATGTAACACAAATTACAGTTCCAATTGTTTTATCAAATAATACTGCAAGCGGTTCTGTATTTAATGTAACAAGCACTACCACTTCAGATACTTTTACCTATACCGGTTCCGGCACTATAAGTGGCAACATAGCTTCTTTAAGTCTTACTGAAAGACATCCAAGACTTGGTACTGTTGTTTACACTTTCAATAACTTTGCTAAGCAATAGTTTTTAATATTATAATCAACATTAAGCCCGCCTCTCGCGGGCTTTTTTGTGCACATAGCTAAAAATAAAGCCGACTTTATGAGCCGGCTTTATTTTGTAGATACGTTAAAAGGTACTAATCTTCCCAGCGGTATTGTTTTTTGTTAAGCAACAAGGCTTCACCCGCAATAGTTTGCTCGCCTGTACCGGCATGATAAACGGCGCATTCATACAAAATGCGGTTTTTGTCCTTAAATATTTCTTTTACCTTAACAACGGCTTCATAAGTTTCGCCTACAAACATAGGCTTTAGCCATTTAATGTTTTGGCTCATATACACATGCCCATCGGCATACCATAGCGCACCGAAAATTTTGGTAAATACGCTTGCCCCTAAAAAGCCGTGAATAATGTTGCGCCCAAACATACTTGCAGCACCCGCAGCAGGGTCAATGTGCAATGGATTAGTGTCGCCGCTTACTTTGGCATAAGTGTCCACATCTTCTTGTGTGTAGCTGTATTGATGACGGAATTCGTCTCCAACTTGTAACATAATTGAATATCTATTTGTTTCAAGGGGCGAAGCTAATCCTATTTTTCTAAATAGAAAACAGTAAGGGATAGAAGCTACTATAAAAAGTAGGCAATAATGAAAAAACGCTTACTTAAAAGGCAAGCGTATTAATTTATTGTTACATTAAGCATAAAAATTAGGCGTATATGCGAATGTACACTACCTTTGCACCGCAAAAGAGGCGATAGATAAGAAGCGAGAATACTAAGCACCATTATAATGGTATGAATGGCGCACAAGGTATGTAATTTTTTTCATATTTCAAACAACATCTCAAAATATTTTTTTAACACTAAACTTCGTAGCAATGGCTTTACAAGACAATTTAGTAGAAAACATCCTTGACACTCAAAAGAAAGTGATGGACAGTGTGGTAGAAAACACTAAAAAATTTACCGCAGGTAATGCAATGATCAACGAAACCCTTGAAAAAGGCAACGATTGGTACAAAAACATGCTTGACACGCAAAAGCAAATGTTTGATAAAACAGGCGCACAAGCAGAACAAGCAATGGCTACAGCCAAAGACAACACTGCAAAAGTGAACGAGTTTTATCAAAACTGGCACGCTACCCAAATGAATTGGGCTAAGCAAATATTTGAATTAGGGCAAGAAAGCGTTAAAAATATGGCTAACGCAAACCAAAACCCTTTTGCTAATTGGCAAGCACAGTTTAACAACAATGCTCAAAACCCATTCCAAGCATGGATGAGTAATATGACCAACACAAACTGGGCTAACAATGCTTTTAACCTGCCTTGGATGAACCCAAGCAACACACAGCAGTTTTTTAACCCTGATACTTATAAAAAAGCCAACGATAACATCACGCAGGCTTTCACAGCATACTATCAAAACCTTACCAATGCTTACGGCGAATGGATGAAGAATTTGCAAAGCGGTAACACCCAAGATATGTATAAAAACATGCTTAACAGCGGTGAAGCATTTACCAAATTTGCCGAAATATGGATGCCTATGTTAAAAGCAGTTCAGAACAACACTTTTAACACAGACCTGTACAAGCAAATGATGAACCCTGAGCTTTACAAAGACTTTATGGATAAGTTTTTTGGCTTTTTGCCCGAAAATGCCCGCCAACAAATGACCTCTTTCACTAATTTGATGAACGACAGCATTAAAAACTATGGCTCACAATCACTTGCCGCTTACCAGCAAATGAGAGCTATTATGGGCAATAACCTTAATAGCAACCAATGGTTCAATAATGCTAATCAAGCTTACAGCTATTGGAACAATATGATGACCGATGCCTATGCGCCGTTTACCAAAATGATTACCCAAAACAACCAAACTCGCTCTATGCAAGAATGGTCTGAAATAGCTAACCGCATTGCTGAATACAACATTAAAAATGCTGAGCTTCAGTACATGGTTTATATACAAGGCGTAACGGTAATGGACAAATTGGCTGAAAACGTTGCTTCTAAAATTGCTAATGGTGTTGAAGTTAACAGCATGTTAGGCTTATACCAAGAGTGGTTGAACATTAGCGACAAAGTGTTTGTTACCCTTTTTGAAAGCTCTGAATACAGCAAACTTATGGCTGAAGTAGGTGCAATGAAAATGAGATTGCAAAAGGACATTGAACTACAAACAGAAAAAATGTTTGCAGACATTCCGGTAGCTACACGCAGCGAAATGGACGAAACCAACAAAACTATATATGAACTTAAAAAGCGTGTTCGTACCCTAGAAAAAATGTTGGAAAACACTACCGGTGCCAGTGCTGAAACAATTGCAGCCGAAGATGCTAACGCTTCTAACGATATGAGCACTGAAGAAAAAGCTGCTGCTAAGCGTGGTACGCGCAAAGCATAGTAATTACTAAAATACAATCTAAAAAATCAGGCATTCTATTACTGAATGCCTGATTTTTTTATGCTTTTAGCTCGGTGTAAAATGGAATAGCTGAATAACTTAACGTGATATTTCTCTCAATATTCTAAATCCGTGTATTTCATTTCTCCGGGTAGGGGCACCACTATTGCGGTTGCTATTTTCGCAACGCGCAGGGAATGCCATCCATGAACCGCCCCTCAATACGCGCAGTGTGCCGGCATTAGGACCTGTTGGGTTGTCGGCAGGGCTTTTGGCATAATATGCGGGGTCATACCAGTCTAAACACCACTCCATTGCATTACCGGTCGTGTCGTATATGCCTAAGCTATTAGGCTTTCTTTGCCCTACCATGTGCATTTTTTCCCTACAATTATCCCTATACCATGCCACTTTATCCAACTCATTATCACCGCTATAGGCATAATCTTGCAAGTTAGGACCACCTTTGGCTGCATATTCCCATTCTGCCTCTGTAGGCAGGCGGTACGTATTGCCCGTTTCTTTGCTAAACCAACTGCAAAAAGCAAAGGCATCGTTCCAGCTTACATGTATAACCGGATAATGGTCTTTTTTAGAAGAGCGTTTTCTGCCTAACTCATCGCACTCCCAACTAACTGCCGGCTTTTGAATAATCTGCCCTGTAGGGTCATCAAAGTCTCCTGACCATACCCAGCTCCAACCATCGCGCTCTGCATCGGTTATATAGTTAGTTGCTTGTATAAATCGGCGAAAATCAGCAATCGTAACTTCATATTTCAGTAAATAAAATTCATTTATCCGCACTTTGTGTTCCGGTTTCTCGTTCACATCACCTTTGTTGTTACCCATAGTAAACATTCCGCCGCCTACATACATTAGGCTAATGCCTTTATCTGTAATCTCTTGTATGGGTTGTAATTTGCTGGGTTCTTTTGGTGGTGCAACTACTGCATGTTTATGACTGTCTATAATTTTTGGGGCTGTGGTGCGGGGTTTAGCAGGGTTGGTATTGTTAGCAGTACCGGCAGGCTTAGAGCCGGGAGCAACGGGCTTGGCTTCGCCTTCGTCTTGCCCTTGAGCGTCATTAATGGTTTTCATGTCGTCATCTTGGTTTTCAGCAGTACGAGTAGGGTCTTCTTCATCCGGTGGTGTGGTTTTTGCCGGATTATTTTGGGCAGTTGCATTGCCGGCATGGGTATTCGTTTTAGCGGGTTGTTTTGGCTTTGAAGTAGTATTATCAGCAGTTTCATCATCGGTTTTACTACCGGTGTTAGTTTTTACGGCAGTAGCCCCCCCTACGGCTTTAAAATTAATTTCTAATAGCTCTTCCACCCCCAATTTGGTTACGGTATATACTTCTTTATACACTTTGGCAGGGTTTGATGTGGCTACAGCCTTTATGATGGTTTTTCCTTTGGGTAAAAACACCTTAAATGCTTTACTTGCTTTTGCTGTTCCCTCGTCTTCTCCATCAATAGAAATGGTACAATCTTCACTTGCAATAATTTTTAGCTTAAATTTTGAAGACGTGTATTCTACCATTTCTCCCGCTACGGCTTTGTCTTCTTTCCATTCGCCCTCAAATATTTCACCATTAGGGTATTTATAAACCCCGTGTCCATTCTTTTTATCGTTCTTAAATCCACCTACATATTTTTCGCCATTTGCCCATGTATAAATACCGTCATCTGTTTTTTTACCGTTACTGTCTAACGTACCCCTAAATTCATCACCATTAGGCAACCTAATTTTTACGCGGTTGTCTTTCAATTTAAGAAATTGCCCTTTTTTGTGAGAACCGGAGCCGTCAGACGCATTGGCTACGTTGGTAATGTCGTTGTAGGAATATTTAACTAATGGTGCAGTGGTATTGGCTCTTATGATGTTCTCATCTGTAATAATTTCAACACGATAGTCGGCATAGCCAAACAACAATATGCGCTGTTTGCCATTGAGCAAGCCACCATTCCATAGCTCCGATATAGATTTTTGACCATCGGCATTTAATTCCGGGTCATTTAAGCCAAAATAAACATTATGAACTCCCCCATCATACCTGCAAATGCACAACAGGCAGCGAAAAAAGCTGTAAGCAATAATAGTAGTTTTTTCATAAGCTACTGATGTAATTTTAATGGGTATGTGAATTGAACCATAATAGGAGTTGTGCCTATTAAGAATTGCAATACAAATGTAAAGAATATAATACGATAAATAAATAATGAAATGTTATATAATAGTATGGAGTCGCGTTATTTATTTGAATTTAGGTTTATTTTTCGTTTTTATTCGTAATTAGAGCCACTTTTCGTATAGCAACCGCGTAATTACATAGCCTTCACCTTCTAAAAAACGGCGCATATTATGATTATTTACATGTGTAAACCGCGTAATTCTTTTTATTCCTTTTTGCAAGTAGGTCTGTTCTAAAGCATTACTTAGAGCATGATAAACACCCTGCCTGCGAAACCGCTTATCCACATATCCGTCTGACACATAAAGCTCTTGCCCTTCATATTTGTCTATACGGCTATCATCTTGCTCTTCTGCATAACCAAAGATAAACCCTACCGGCATACCGTTGATTTGGGCTATGAGGCATGTGCCGTCATTTTCTTGTTGCATGGCTATCACGTGCTTCATATAGCTTTCCTTTATATCCTGCCATTGAGCAGTTTTGTCGGATAGTTCGTTTTCGTTATTGTGTAACTCTAACATAAATTGCGCAATAAGGTCATAGTTTTGCGCTATCAATACAGGGACTATCTCTATATTAGTATTCATGCTAAAAGTTTGGTTGCTTATATCCCTACAATTAGTGCAAAGATAAATGTATTGCGCATTGGATTATAAAAATAGTGCTATTTTTAGATGAAATTCATTTATTAGTATGAAAAATGACGCATGATTTGTATTTTCGCATACTTTACATTCTGCCGATAATATTTTTGCCACTTGAAAGTACAGTTACAAATACCTTGCTTTATTGACCAGCTTTACCCTCAAACCGCCATAAATATGGTGAAAGTATTGGAGAAAGCAGGCTGTGTTGTTTCTTATGATTTGGCGCAAACGTGTTGCGGACAACCTGCCTACAATGCCGGATATAAAGATGAGGCGCGCCACGTAGCCCAAAAAATGGTGCAGGAGTTCAACGAAACAGATTACATTGTATCGCCCTCCGGCTCATGTGCCGGCTATATACGCAACTGCTATATGGATATGTTAGGCAATAGCTCGGCACACTTAAAAACACAAAAAATAATTACCAATGTGTTTGAGTTTACCGATTTTTTGGTCAATAAACTGAATATACAAAACGTAGGTGCTTCATTTGAAGCCATTGCTACCTATCACGCTGCTTGTGGCGCACTGCGTGAATGTGGCATTAAAACCAGCCCCCGCCTATTATTGCAAAATGTAAAAGGGTTGCAACTTTTGGAAATGAAAGATGCCGAGACTTGCTGTGGCTTTGGAGGCACATTTGCCATTAAGTATGAGCCTATTTCCATTGGTATGGCTTATTCAAAGGTTCAAAACGCCGTTAATAGTGGTGCAGAGTATATAATAAGCACAGATATGTCTTGCCTAATGCACATACAGGGCTATATAGATACGCACCACATTCCCCTAAAAACCATACATATAGCCGATGTGTTGGCTGCCGGTTGGGAATAGTTTTGTTACCACTCTCTACCTAAATGGTTGTCCGTTAATCCGTTTTGAGACAGGTTTGTTAGACTAAAACGCACCCCAAACAGGCTTGGTTCATTTTTTCTTATACTTTGTATAAAGTCTATTCTGCCTAACCTAAGTAGTTTATAGCCTATATTTTCTATACCAATAAATTGCTCATAGTACCGAACATCATTGTCTAAATAAAATAGATTTGTACCTGCCACCAAGTGCCAATGTAGCTTATTGAATAATGGTAGCTTATTGGTCAGAAAGCCGTTAAGATGATATTCTACATGCGCTTCGCCATAAAAGGGTGCGGTATTCACATCGGCATAGAAGGGTGCCATTTGAAACCCCGTAAGATAAGGCGTGGCATAGCCCCAGCCCCGGTTGCCTATGATTTGCTGCAAATCGGGAATACCCACTTGCTCTCTATTAATAAAGCCTCCTACGCTGCAATGGTAGCCTATTGCACCCAATCTACCTACTTCTAAAACGGCATCGTATATGCCTGCTTTCCACCTGTCGTAGTTTACGCTACTTTGCAATATATCGGTAATGCCTTTTTGATAGCACACCAAAAACGTGGGGGCACTGCTAGGTACAGGACGCTTAAAGTCCGGATATTGTATATAATGCACCCCCGGCTGATAGGTCAGCCGCACCTGAAATAGAAGCGCATGGTGATAACCCAAGAGGGTAGCCTGCTTAGCCATATCGGCTGTAATATTCTCTACAAAAGGGGGCTTGCCATCGTTCACAAAGCTGTAATCGGTACTTTTTTGCAATGGTATGCGGTTTTGGTAAGATAATCGCCCTAAAGCCGTAAAACCATTCCCTCTGTCTATTTTGCCCAATAAACTTAGCTCTTCGCGTTCATAAAGGCGAAGCTCGTCATAGTGTTCATATAAGGCAGTCCATGTGTTTTGTGAGGGTATAACGGGATTATTGCCGTTGTATTGAAATACATATTTGCCGGCATCTATGCCTACCAAGCTATATCTGCCGCGCCATTTTCGGTTTCTTATGGTGTGTGTTATACTGCCAATGGTATTAAAGTGTGTGTTGGCTAAACCATATCGCTCTACGGTTTGCACATCTGTTCTGCTGAAACTGTCATGGTAATAAGTAAAGCCTAATTTAGCATTAATATTTAGCCCTTCGGTAGTGTTGTAATTAAGCAGATTATCATTATTTACGCCTAAAAGATTTAAGCCCAAATAAAAAGAAAAATACGGTGTATCGCTTCTGTAGGTATAGCCTCCCAAAAATGGCTTTGTTATCTTAAATTTGTTCTGCTTGCGCCGGAGCGAATCTAACCGATGAGGATTGGTGCGCACCAAGCGAAGGCTGTCTTGCAGTTGGTAGTCCCTTATTTCATCTGAGGCAAGGGGTATGGGACGGTTGCTTGAAAAATAGCTTGTATCCTTTTTGTTGGCATCAGCTAAATAAGTGGTTTCTGCTTTGCCGGCAAA
>RGMU01000351.1 GCA_010021705.1 Chitinophagia bacterium
GGTGTACCAATGCAAGTAGCACGTGAGGCAATGGAATTGGCAGCACAAAAGCTACCTATAAAAACCAAGTTTGTAGTACGTCATGACTTTGTAGAAGCTAATTAATTGTTTTCCCTTTATCCGTTTATTATTCATACAATAATTTAAAAGCATATCAAATGGCAAATACAAAAACAGCTGAAAAGCATAGCTACAAGCAGTTGGATAACGAAACATTAGAAGCTAAAATAGCCGAGCAAGAACTTAGTTTAAAAAGACTAAAGTTCAGCCATGCCGTTAATCCAATAGAAAATCCACTCTCTATTAAGCTACTTCGCAGAGAAATTGCTCGTTTAAAAACAGAAAGCCGCGCAAGACAATAAGCCATCAACAATAATAAAAAGTATATAGCGAATATATGACAGCTACAACTGAAACTACAGCAGTAGTAAGGAAAAGAAGGAAAACCCGTATTGGAACGGTTAGCAGCGATAAAATGGACAAAACCATTACCGTGGTTGTGGAGCGTAAAGTAAAGCACCCCATGTATGGAAAGTTCATTAAAAAGTCTAAAAAGTTTCATGCCCATGACGAGGCAGGAACAGCCGGTATAGGTGATATAGTGCGCATTATGGAAACCCGCCCCCTAAGCAAAACCAAACGCTGGCGCTTAGTAGAAATAATTGAAAAAGCGAAATAATTAAATCAGTATTAGTATATGATACAACAAGAATCAAGACTGAACGTAGCCGACAACAGTGGTGCCAAAGAAGTGCTTTGTATTAGGGTATTAGGCAATTCAGGGCAAGACTATGCCGGTATAGGCGATAAAATTGTGGTAACAGTAAAAGATGCCATTCCCGGCGGCGGTGTAAAAAAAGGCACAGTGTCTAAAGCTGTGATAGTAAGAACCAAAACTAAGCTCAGGCGCAAAGACGGTTCTTACATCAGATTTGACGACAACGCCGTAGTATTGCTAAACAATGCCGATGACCCAAGGGGTACTCGTATCTTTGGACCTGTGGCAAGGGAACTTCGTGATAAAAACTATATGAAAATAGTTTCATTAGCACCTGAAGTATTATAAATAATTTACGTACCTTTGCAGCCCGATTTTCAAAACACAACAATTACATAAAAATATATATAAAGTGAAACAGCGATTTAAGCCTAAATTTAATATCAAAAAAGGCGATAGCGTGATAGTAATAGCGGGCAATGACAAAGACCGCACCACGCCTAAAACCGTAGTAGCCGTAATGCCTTCGGAAGGAAGAGTGTTGGTAGAAGGCGTGAACATGGTTACCAAGCATTTGAAGCCTAATGCCCAAAACCCGCAAGGCTCTATTATTAAAGAAGAGGCACCTATTCATATATCCAATGTAATGCTGTGGGACGCTAAAGCTAAAGCAGGAACAAGGGTGAACCGTGTACGCACAGCCACCGGATTTACGCGTATATCTAAACAAACAGGAGAAGCAATATAAAATCATGAGTACTACTACATATATACCAAGATTACATACCAAATATAAAAGCGAGGTAGTGCCTGCGCTTATGAAAAAATTTGGTTATAAAACTATCATGCAGTGCCCGCGTTTAGTAAAAATATGCCTTAACCAAGGCGTAAAAGGTTCTGTATCCGATAAAAAAATGATAGATGACGCTATCAATGAAATGACCGCCATTACTGGTCAAAAAGCAGTAGCTACCCTATCCACCAAAGATATATCAAACTTTAAACTCCGCAGAAACATGCCTATCGGTTGCAGGGTAACGCTTCGCAACGTAAAGATGTATGAGTTTTTAGACCGCTTTGTT
>RGMU01000352.1 GCA_010021705.1 Chitinophagia bacterium
TGCCGGTCTTTGTTCATATAGGCTAAGGCTATGAGCAAGGCTATGGCAGGAATGCCAATAAAGTAGGTAGTGTCTTGCTGAATGGGGAACACGCTAAGGTTGGCAGGGCATACTATTTTGCCTAAATACTGTATTATAAGCCCTAATCTACCTACAAAGCTCGTCAGCATTTCCATAGGCTTAATGGGCGTAACGGCAATGGTAGCATTATGGCGGGCAATGTACCATATTGTAAACGCTACAACGGCACTGCCGTAAAGGGCATACATACGGTTACTGTTCCAGCTTTGCCCCAAGCCCATAAGTATCAATACAAATGCCACCGGAGGGGCAAAAACGGCTGTTTCTTTGGTAAAAAACGCCAATAATAAGAACAGTAACGCTAACCCTAACGCTAACAACGGCACTTTAGCCTCTTCATTGGCATAGTTTATGGCATTGATAATGTAGGCAAAGGTGAATATAGCCAGCATGGTATCGTTTCTGCCGGGTATCCAAGCCACCGCTTGGCACAGCACCGGATGAATGGCAAATAGCAGTGCCAACCAAAACGAGTGCAACGGTATCACCTTCATTTTTAAGAGTAACTTATGCAGCAAAACCACCGCAATGGCATGAAAAATAAGATTAAACGCATGATAGCCTGCAATGTCGGTGTTATACATTTGATAATTCAGGATAATGCTATCCAAAAACAAGGGGCGATAGTAAGGGTCGGTAGTGGCATTAAACACCCCGCGGGTAAAGGAGGTTAATAGGTTGGCTAAGTCTTCGTTATAGGCAGTAAATTCCCGTATAAAAATGGAGTCATCTAATTCGGTAAACTCAAAAGAAAGTGTGTTTGCATACACCGCCACCACTGCTATTAGCAACAAATAAGGTGCATAACGTAGCCAGTCATTGGGGGCAGGCTTGGTGATACCCGTCTTAGGCGGTTGCGGTGGCATGTTCACCTTTTGCGAACCGGCAGGAGATACTTTTTTACTCATACTTGCTAAATACTATTACTGCAATCCACAAAAGTAAATTAAAGCAGCAAAAAGCAATAATAAACGCAGGAGTAGAAACTGCAAAAAACTTATTCAATACCGTACTTTTTTCGTATCTTTGCAAAAAAATATACCAATGACACAATTAACCATACATGTTCCCGAAAATAAATTAGGGTTTATAAAACGGCTGATTGAAGAACTGCACATCTCTATTGTAGCAGAGAAGCAAACCTCTGCAAAAAAGAGCACACCCAAACCGGAGCTTGACGAAACGGGCTATTTACTATCTTCAGCAGCCAATGTAGCTTCATTGAAAAAGTCTATGCAGGAGGCTAAGAAGGTAAAACTAAAACCTTTACGCTAAGTGAGTTTCAAAACACGTATGGTAATCGGTGAAAACCATAACTTTTACACAAGAGGCATTTTTATTACTATCCTACAAGTATCACTATTAGCGTGATTTATGGGCAAAAAAAAGCCAGCCTGGGAACAGGCCAGCCCCTATAAACCCTATCACCATGAAAACTATCGTTCAATATACTGAATCAGTATATGTGTTTATATCGTTGTGTATGCAAAGATAATATCCATTGTTTTAACTGCCAAATAATATTTCAAATTTTTTTTCTTTGTTTAGCGCAGCTTGTAATACTTGCCCGGCAAGGCAGTTACTAACCCTTGCATTTCTAATTGTAGCAGCATGGAAGACAGGCTACCTACGGCTATGCCGGTGGCTAACATCAGGTCATCGGCATGGGTTTTGTCGGCATTTTGGAGGGCTTCTATCACCGCTACTTCTTCTTTTGAC
>RGMU01000353.1 GCA_010021705.1 Chitinophagia bacterium
TGGTGAAAATGGCAGCCTCTTGGGTTCGCCATTGATGCACTAATACTGCCGTTTCTCCGCTTGACAGTTGCATTTTGGCAATGGGATTGGGGGCAAAAAAGCCGTTTGGTGTTTGTGCCCATTTTAGCACTATATAAGGCTTTTGCTCTAATATAGCACATAAAAACCGCTTGTTTAATTGTACCGCACTTGCAGTTTCTATGCCCGTTATCACGTCAATACCGGCTTCTTTAAGCATGGCAATACCCTTGCCTGCCACAAGCGGATTGGGGTCTTCCATAGCTACCACTACCCTTTTTATGCCCTCTTGTATAATGCGTGCTGCACAAGGCGGCGTTTTACCGTAATGTGAACACGGTTCAAGGTTAACGTATAGCGTGGCAGCAGGAATAAGGTGTTTGTCTATTTCAGCCACAGCATTAAAGCATTCTACCTCGGCATGATGTTCACCGTAAGCCGTATGCCAACCTTCGCCTATCACCTGATTTTCATAGACTAAAACAGCCCCAACTAAAGGATTAGGTGCAGTAAAACCTTCCCCTCTTTGGGCTAAGTGAAAGCACCTGTTCATATAGGCAGCATGGCTCATATATTATCTTTTATTATACGTTGGAGGGCTAAAAATGAATTAAAAAATGTTAATAGTTATCTATAAACTGCCACCATATCTAACAAACATAATGAAAGTAAACTAATATTTTACTACCTTGCTTTGGTTTTGATAGCGTAACATTGAATAGTAGAGCAATATACAGTCTTTTAATAGCATTATTTCTTTGTTGCAGTGCTTATGCACAAAAGCAAGGGAGTGATGAACTTTATATTGATTCGCTGTTCCGCGAGCTAAAAAGACTGCCCGATGACACTACCAAAGTGCTTACACTGTGGGATATTTCGTTCTATTATTACAATACCAACACTAATGCCGGTGTTAATTATGGCACGCAATGCCTTGAATTAGCCCAAAA
The DNA here is from genome assembly GCA_010021705.1 of Chitinophagia bacterium. GTDB lineage: Bacteria > Bacteroidota > Bacteroidia > Chitinophagales > Chitinophagaceae > RGMU01. The sequence continues at coordinate 969 of RGMU01000353.1, forward strand.
GATAGGGTGGCAAAAGGGCATGGCATGGGGCAATTATGTGTTAGGCGAAAATTATGCCTTTAGTGCTAACTTTAATCAGTCTTATGCATATTACATGGCAGCTTTGAAGCTATTTGAAGAAATAGATAAAAACGATTGGCGAAGCATTGGTAAATGCTATGATGCCATAGGGAGGCTTTATACCCTGCTTAACGAGCTGAACAAAGCCATTACTTATGAAAAAAAAGCCTACGAAACCTCCCTTAAAGATACGGGTTTTCAGCTTAGGGTATTTTATTTAGGCAACATTGCTAACATCTACAATATACAAAACAAATATGACACTGCTCTGCAATATTACAGTAAAGTATTGGGCATTTTCAAATCAATAAACGATGAAAAAGGTATTGCTAATTCTTACCTTAACATAGGCACATGCTATTTAGGCATGAAAGAATATGATACCTGCTTATACTATAGCAATAAAGCACTTGCAAAATTAGATGCTCAAAAAAACATTGAGAGCATTGCTACGGCTAAGGGAAACATAGCCATTGCGTATTGGACTAAATACAATGACCCTAAAGCGCAGAAAAATAAAGACTTCTTAAAATTAGCCATCAGTAACTTTGAAGAGGCTTTGGAAATTAGCGAAAATATAGGCGCGAAAGATAATATTATAGAATTTGGTGAAATTCTATCTAAGGCTTATGCCATAGATAACAATTACAACAAAGCTTATAGCACCTATCTTAAATTTGTAGATACGCGCGATTCGGTTTATTCCGTTGAAAGCAAAATAAAAATATTTAAACTTGAAACAGACCGGGAATTGCTGTTAAGGCAGCGCGAT
>RGMU01000354.1 GCA_010021705.1 Chitinophagia bacterium
AGGTCCAAACGGAAGTGCGGGGCAGCTTGGAGCGCAACACTCTCAGGCATTTGAAAATTGGTATGCCAATGTGCCGGGGCTAAAAGTAATATCTACCGTTAACCCTTATGACGCTAAGGGCTTAATGAAATCTGCTATAAGGGATAATAATCCCATAGTGTTTATGGAAAGCGAAACCAGCTATGGTGATATGGGCGAAGTACCGGAAGAAGAATACCTTATACCAATAGGCAAAGCCGATATTAAAAGGCAGGGTAGTGATGTTACTATTGTGTCTTACAACAAAATGGTAAAAGTGGCGTTGGAAGCGGCAGCAGAATTGGCTAAAGAAGGCATAAGTGCCGAGGTGATAGACCTTAGAACTATCCGCCCTTTAGATAAAGACTGCATTATAAATTCTGTTAAAAAAACAAATAGGCTGATTATTGTAGAAGAGCAGTGGCCCTTTGGCAGTCCGGGTGCCGAAATAGCCTATCGTGTACAAAAAGACGCTTTTGACTATTTAGACGCTCCGGTGCGCCGTATTGCATCTGCCGATGCCAATATGCACTATGCGCCAAACCTTGTAGCAGCCTATTTGCCCAATGTAAAGCGCACAGTTGCCATTGCAAAAGAGGTGATGTACTTAAAAAAATAGCGTAAATTTGCCATTGGTAGAAAACCTTTTTGATAGCTTGCACGTAAACATAGTATAAACATAAACTGACCATAAAATATGAAAGTAGTAAACACGCGTATTGGCTGGCAAACCGAACATGAAGAAGACGTAGATGTGCTAACCGAAGAGTTGCACAGCCTTATTGTTTGGAATGACGATGTAAACACCTTTGACTGGGTGATAGAATCCCTGATAGAAGTATGCGACCATGACCCGTTGCAAGCCGAACAATGCACCTACATTATACACAATAACGGTAAATGCTCGGTAAAAAAAGGCACCTACAGTGATTTGAAGCCACAAGCCGTAGAATTGCTCAACCGCAGCATACAAGCCACCATAGATTATTAACCTTATAAAACCCGCGGGCAACCAACCAACTTTTCTACAAAATGATTATTGCCTTTTGGGTTAGCATTGCTTTAGTATTCTATGCCTTTTTTGGGTATGGTATTTTGCTGTTTTTTTTGGTAAAGCTGCGCCAACTGATGAAAGGCAAGCGCAAAATACCCGACAATTCGCACAACCTGCCCACCGTTACGCTTATTATAGCTGCCTATAACGAGCAAGACTTTATTGTGGATAAAATAGACAATACGCTTGCCTTAGACTATCCTACCGATAAGTTACAACTATTATTTGTAACCGATGGTTCAAACGACCTAACGCCAAGCATCATAGCCGGATACCCGCAAATTAAGCTACTCCACCGCCCGGAACGCAAAGGCAAAATAGCCGCAGTGCACCGCGCCATGCAGCAAGTGGATAGCGAAATAGTGGTATTTACAGACGCTAACACCCACCTTAACAAAAGTGCACTGCTTAATATTTGCCGCCACTATGCCGACCCTTCGGTGGGGGCAGTGTCCGGTGAAAAGAGGGTGCGCATAGATGAGGTAAGCGATGCCACTGCCGGCGAAGGCTTTTATTGGAAATATGAATCTAAGCTCAAAACATGGGACTCGGAGCTATACTCCGTTGTAGGAGCAGCAGGAGAACTGTTTAGCATTCGCAGGAGTTTGTATCAAGACGTTCCCCCTGATACTGTTTTAGACGACTTTATGATTTCTATGCTTATCGCCCAAAATGGGCATCGCATTGTATATGAACCCGATGCTTATGCCACAGAAGCCGGTTCTGAA
>RGMU01000355.1 GCA_010021705.1 Chitinophagia bacterium
TTGCAGTACGGAGGAAAGAAACTCTAATCCTGTATAACGTACGACGGGACGGTAAATACCTCTGAGATAGAAAACTAGAAGTTTAATAGCAATTATCCTCCTACTTCTTTGGGCTGCGGATGTTACAGCCCAAAGACTGATTTATGAGCGAGTTTTTGATTGGAATTTTGATCCTATAGAGCCGTTTTATCAGTTTAACGACGATGAGATAAACACCTTACAACGTTATTCTGATAGTGAAGCTTTTTTTCTTGGCACAACAAACAATCGAAATATTAGATGGACTTCACCTTTTAATCAAAATCCGAACAGAACCAAAAGTTTAGTTTGTTATCGCTTTAATTTAGTTAACGGTGATACCCTCCAAAAGCTTTTTCTGCCAGATACATCAACAGTTGATAGAGGAAACATCATATATAACCCCATTTCTGGAAAGTTGATTAGCGTTTTCCGATCGTCATATCCCAGTATACCGGGCAGTCATTTTCAGGTGAATTTCTATGACAGTCAGTTTAGGTGGCGAGAAGGAAATAGAATAATTCCATCAGATTCTGTATTAATGCCTGGCTTTTTCTCTAAAATAATTCCTGCCTATGATAAAGGGGTATTCTACATTGGCGCAAGAGGTTATCAATACTTAGGTAATAATGTGCAACATTGGCATGTAACTAAAATTGATTCATTAGGTAGGTATCAATGGGGAGTTTCTTACCCATCTAATTTTCGGTTTGGTGAAGTTAACCACGTAGAATATATGGCTAATGGCAACTTATTACTTAGTGGTTGGGAAGGTGGGCAGCCAGTAGCCAAAGAAATAGACGATTCTACGGGTAATTTAGTAAGAACAATACGGTTTCCTAATATTTCGGTGGGCAACTTTTTGAAAGTAAAAGTTTACCAAGCACCAGAAAGGCACTTTATTGTTCAAGGACAACTAAGTATAAATAGCTATTATACGGGCAGGTTCGATAGTACAGGCACCAAAATTTGGGGCGGAGTAAGTGGTTACGGCAAAGATTTCTTTAACATAATGGCCGATGGTTCATTTTGGTGTACGGGGCTTGTTCACGGTATTAATAGATATAGATTTCTTAAATACAGTTCAGACTCCACCCTTATTCACAACATAGATATTTCTAGTCCAACCAATAACAATGCAATTAGCTTTAACGATGTTATCTTTTTAGGTGATGGTTCAGCAATTTTTGGAGGCAGTGCAATTCCTCCAGCAAATAACCAAGCGGCGTTATTTGGGTCAGCCATGTATCTCTGCAAAATAGATAATATAGGTAGGCCCTTTGTTACAGGTGGTGGTCCACAATTAGTGTTATCTAATAAATTCAGTCAAGACAATAATGAACCCAACCTACAGGTGTACCCTAATCCTTTCACCCATACCTTACGCCTAAGCCACAAAGGCACCGCCCAGTTATTAGATATTCACGGCAGGCAGGTACTAGCCAAATCTGTAGAAGCAGGGGAAGAATTGCAGGTACATAACCTGCCTCGGGGTATGTATTTGCTTAGGTTGCAAAGTGTGGGCGGTAAGGAATATACCCGAAAAGTTATCAAACAATGAAAAAGCTACTATTAACAACGCTTGTTATTTTAGCTACCTCAATTTTAGTTTTCTCCCAACGTTTGGTTTGGGAGAGAACTATTGATTACGGAGCGAACACTACACCGCAATTTCGAAATTCTAATGATGATTATATTCTCAATATTCATCAAATAGAATCAGGTGATTTTATTTATGTTGCAAGAGCTGATACATTTGGACTAGTATATTTAGCGCCAGA
>RGMU01000356.1 GCA_010021705.1 Chitinophagia bacterium
ATAAATATTCTGTAATGCTGTTTACCAATGATTACATTACGTCTAATCCACGAATACAAATGAGTGGTATAGAGTATTTTATTGCAGCTAATGGTATAGCTGTTAATAAAACTGTTTATGGGGGGAATTGGGGAGTTGCTGTCGGGTATTTATCGTCCGGTTCGTTAACAGGTGTTTTTCAAAACAAGTTCAAAGGACACCCACGCTCTGAAAGTTACCTATGCCCACAGTGTGATATGTATAGCCAATTTTATACAGAAGGCTTAACGAGAACTTTAGATGACTTTAAAATAAACGAATATCAAGGATTGGCATTTTATAAGGCTCGCATTACAAAGCATCAACGTTTTATTTTATCTTCAGGCTTCAATTTTCGCTCTACGCGGTGCTTGGTATCATTTTCTACTTATGATACTTCTACTAAGATGGTTACAAGGCATGAAAAAATAGACTTACTGCGTGATTGGAGTTTTGTGGGTCAGGCAGGTTATGAGTATCTGTTTCTTAAAAACCATGTAGGCGTTGGTGTAGATATAAGATACCGCAGATGGTTAGCCTATAAAGCCGGTAATTCGCTTTATGCGGGGGTTGCAAGTTTCCTACCATTTTTTGTAGTAGTTTTTTTCTTTACCAAAAAAGCCACCCCGCAAAGGTGGCTTTTTGGTGCTGTAAGGTTTGGCAATGGGCTTAGTAAAGTTAGCTAAATGCTATTAACAGTATGGCTATTATTGCCATGCCAATACCAATAAGTCGTTTATAATTGGCACTTTCCTTAAATAGCAACATGGCTGCCACCGTAGAACTTACTAAAATACCTACATTGATAATAGGTATCAGTGCCGAGCTTTGCAGCACCTTAGTGCCCAATGATTTGATGAGAAAATAGATAGAGAAAAAGTTAGGTATGCCCAATGCAATGCCGGCTAAAAGGTTCTTTAGGGCAAAGGTAGTTTTTTTAGTTATCAAGCGTATTAGTAGCACCAATAGCCCCACAATACCCGCCACGCTAAAGCACAGAATGGTATATACTGCCTCTGAAGACTCTTGTAAATAGCTACGCTGCACATAATTAACCAAACTGTCTAACAGCCCACTGCCCACAAATAGCAATAGCGGTATTAAGGGCGACTTTAGGTTTGTGTTAGCGTCTGCTGAATGGGTGGTTAGCCAAACGGCAGGAATGGCTAAGGCAATGCCGGCTATTTTGAGCACCGGCAAGCTGTCGTGATACAATAACACCGCAAACACCACCGGTATGATGAGCGAAACCTTATTGGCAATGGTGGTAACGGTAATGCCATTTTCTGCCGTACAGCGGGCAATAACATTAAATATGCTAATGAAACACATACCCATCAGTACCCCCCAAGGAAACCATGATTGATGCAGTATTGAGGACGTAAAAGGGTTTTTACCCAAGTAGCATATTCCGGTGGCTACGCACACCGAGTAGTTGACCACTATAGCCTGAAAAGTATCTATTTTCCAACCACTGAATAGCTTAAACAGAATGGAAATAACGACATTAAACAGTATGGTAATTACAATATATAGCATGGCAAAAGGTAGATTAGTAATATTGGTTTTCGTAATGGATATAAGTGTTTATTGTGTCTTTGCCCACTTGGCGGGATGCTAAAGGAATGACATTTTTTAATAGCGGTGCAGCTAAGCCGTAATGCAACATGGCTGGGGCTGTAATTACCCGCGCCTCATGCCATAAATTTTGGTCTATAAATGCCTCCAATAGGGTTTTTCCGCCTTCTATTAA
>RGMU01000357.1 GCA_010021705.1 Chitinophagia bacterium
TAGTACTCACGGGTATTTTTAAATTTTCTGTTAAAAATAGCGTAATCGCTCCTGCCGTTTCTGCAGCCACACCTTCAAACGGTGTAACCTTTGTTATCTTGCTACCCATGGTTTTAATAATTTTCCAACCGCCACTCATTGTACCCGCAGCAATGGCTGTATAGCAGGCTAAAGGCACCCAAACGGGCATTTGGTCAAAATCTTTAATTTGTCCGCCGCTAATTAAAGCTACAGTGATTATGCCCATCACCTTTTGTGCATCATTACCCCCATGCCCAATACTGAATATGGCTGAAGACACTAACTGAAAACGCTTTAAGTAAACATTTGCCGTAGCCGTGTTTAGCGAGCTTAGCGTCATGGTAAAAAATGCCATTGCCACCATAATTAACCCTAACAAAAACCACTTAAAATTGTGGCTATCCATTAAAATGTTAACGGACTCATTATCACTTATAGCGTGCTTAGGATGGGTATTAATAACAACCTTCAGCAACACAAACACTCCCACTATCACCAAAGAAGACACTATTTTTGGCGTAGCCCCCTTGCCAAACGAATAAATAAACCATAACGAAATAATATATGCTAGCAACATGCCTATAAACGGAGCTAATACAATAAAACTAACCGTATTGATAATAGGCTCCGGGTTTATTGCCAAAAAGCCCGCATTGGCAATGGCTGCACCACCAAAACCACCAATAAGCGTATGCGAAGAACTGGACGGAATGCCAAACCACCACGTGATTAAATTCCACGTAATGGCAGCCAACAACCCCGACATAATTACCTGAAGCGTAATGGCATTTTCGTGCACCGTTTTGGCTATGGTATTTGCCACGCCATGGTCTTTGAATATAAAAAACGCAACAAAATTGAACAACGCAGCCCAAAGCACAGCCTGCAACGGCGTAAGCACTTTAGTAGATACTATTGTGGCTATAGAATTGGCAGCATCATGAAAACCATTGATGTAGTCAAACGCTAAAGCCAAAACTATAATAGTAATCAGCAAAAAAGACATGAATAAAACTATGCGTATTTAATAATGATAGACTCAATAACATTAGAAGCGTCTTCACACTTATCTGTTACTATTTCTAACATTTGAAATATATCTTTTTTCTTAAAAAAATCAATATGATTGATGTTCTTTGTTTCAAACAAATTGATGAGCGAAGCGTCCAACAAATCATCTGCCTGATTTTCCAAGCTGTTTATTGCAATACAGGTTTCTGATATTAGCTTGAGGTCTTTTCTATCCCTTAGCGCAAATATAGCAGCATTTACGGCATTAACCGACTCTTTAATGATTTTTGCAAAACTTTCAATCGTTTTATCGTCATCCTCCACCTGATAATTAATAATTCTTTTAGCTGCGCCCCATATATAATCTGCAATATCGTCAAGCGATGTGGCTAAATAGTGTATATCTTCTCGGTCTAACGGAGTGATGAAGTTCCGCCCTAATTGAATAAAAATTTCATGAGTTACCTCATCATTTTTATGCTCTAAATCCTCCAATTTCTTCAGCAAATCATCACGCATTTCTTGTATTTCGGAAGCCGATTTTTTAGTACCGTTGTCATGGTTAATCTCATAAGTTGCTTTATAAAATATAGCACTCATCTGCATCAAATGAGTACCAACACTTTCAAACAAATTAAAAAATATCTTGTCTTTGGGCTGAAAAATTTTTAGAATAGAATTTAACGACATGGACAAATTAATGGTTGCATAAATTAAAAAGAACCGCAAACTTACTAC
>RGMU01000358.1 GCA_010021705.1 Chitinophagia bacterium
ATGGCACTAAAACGAAGCCATTTGTACCTTTTGCAGTAGTTCATTTACATTGTCTTTGTATATGTTGTCGCTATCCATCAGGTTTTCTACTGTTTGGCAGGAGTGTATTACCGTTGTATGGTCAAAACCACCAAAGTGTTCACCAATAGATTTTAGCGAGTTTTTGGTGTACTTTTTGGCTAAATACATGGTAATTTGCCTTGCCAATACAATTTCTCTTTTGCGGGTTTTGGTTAACAGCTTGTCGTAAGGCACATTATAGAAATCACACACCAATTTTTGAATGTTGGCAATCGTAACCTCGCGTGAAGCTGTTTTAACAAAGTTCTTCATCACCTTTTTAGCCATGTCCAAATCCACATCTTTGCGGTTAATGGTGCTTTGGGCTAATATGGTGATAAGGGCACCCTCCAAGTCGCGAATGTTAGACTGAATATTATAGGCAATATACTTTACTACTTCATCGCTTATCGTTACGCCGTCTCTTCTTAGCTTATAGTTCAGTATTTCTTGCCTTGTTTCATAGCCGGGTGCTGCTATTTCGGCATTTAATCCCCAGCGGAAGCGGCTTAAAAGCCTTTCTTGCAAGCCTTGCAGTTCTCTTGGTGCTACATCGCTTGTCATTACAAGCTGCTTGCCGTTTTGGTGTAAGTGGTTAAAAATGGCAAAGAAGGCATCTTGTGTTTTTTCTGCTTTGGCAAACATTTGAATGTCGTCTAACAGTAATACGTCTATCAGCTGGTAGTAATGAATAAAATCGTTGATGGCATTATTTTTGCCATGCTCCATAAATTGGGTAATAAACTTTTCGGCACTTACATATAGCACTACTCTGTTGGGGTGAAGTTTCAATACTTCATTGCCAATAGCGTGCAGCAAATGGGTTTTTCCACATCCCACGCCACCATAAATCACCATTGGGTTGTAGGCAGTGGTGCCGGGTTTCTTAGCCACATTTTGCCCTGCGCCCCTTGCTAAGCGGTTACAATCGCCTTCTATATAGTTGTCAAACTGATAGTTTGACACTAATTGAGGGTTAATGTGGGTACGTTTTATGCCGGGTATGGCATAAGCTGTTTTAATGTTGTAAGGGTCTTCCAACTTTAATGGCATATCTATAAAGCTGTTTTCTTTAGACGGTTTGGTGTAAGTGTTACCCGGCAAGTGAATGGCGGCAGGCTTTTTGGCAGTATTGCTTTCCATCATAATACGGTATTCTAATTTACCGGGTCTGCCTAATACGCGTCTAATGGTTTTTGCTAACAGTTCTACATAATGCTCTTCTATCCACTCATAAAAAAACTGACTGGGCACCTGCAGTGTAATTAAGTCATCGTTAAGACTTACGGCTTTAATAGGGTCAAACCATGTTTTGTAGGTTTGCCAATTCACATTATCCTTAATTATGGCAAGACATTTATCCCAAAATTCTTGCAAACTAATGTTTTGATCGTTACCTGTATGGTTCATAAATATATATAAAAATAAGCTACTTTTTACTATTAATTTGGCACAAAAATCTATCCCGCGATGTATTCTATCGCAAAAAATGGCACACAAATACTTTCAACGGGTTAAATTCTCAGCACTGCAACAAAGAAATTGGAGGCACTTATTTTCTCACCTATTCTCTATTGGGGAAGCGAAGTTGCTAACAATTATCTGAAGAAAAAAATTATTCAGATTTTTTTCTTTCAGAGAAATTACAGAATAGACTTATCCACATAAAACCGTATGTGGA
>RGMU01000359.1 GCA_010021705.1 Chitinophagia bacterium
CAGACGGCAGGGTGCTTAATATGATATGCGCTAACAAAGCTGCATTTGGTAAATTTGACAAAGCACTCATTCGCCATGCTATTGTTAATTTATTGAATAATGCCTTTAAGTATTCACCCGGTAAGCCCTCACCCGAATTTTCTATATCTTCTGTGGATAACACCACCATATTGGAAATTAAAGACTATGGCATTGGCATACCGGAAGCTGAAATGGATAAACTTTATGACTCCTTTTTCAGAGCCTCTAATGTGGGTGCAATAAGCGGCACGGGCATAGGGCTAATGGTGGTGGACTATTCCATTAAGCTACATAAAGGAAGTATTAAGGTGGACTCAACACTACACAAAGGCACAACATTTACCATAACGCTAAACTCCTGATGCGAAGTCAATATACCATATTAGTTATAGACGATGAAATAGACCTTCTAGAAAGCCTGTCGCTTTTATTAGGCATCTACGGATATACCATAATTAAGGCAATGAATGCCACTACGGGGCTTGATGCCTTAATGCAACATAAAGTGGACTTGATATTGTGTGATGTTTCCATGCCTGATAAAAGCGGTTTAGACCTGCTGATTGAAATAAAAAACATTCCTGCGCTGAAACCAATACCCTTCTACTTTTTAACTGCTATGGCAGATAATGATGATGCTGCGGCGGGCTTAGCAGCCGGTGCAGATAGGTATATAACCAAGCCGTTTTCCTCAAAGCAACTTTTGGCTGACATTATGGCAGTTTTACCATAATAATGGCTTTAGATAAACCTTTACAAGCCTGCCGGCAAGTGTAAAAGTAAACTTATAGCTAAGTTAAAATGGTATAAATAAAAATTAAGCGTACCGTTAATACTGTGCCGAAAATGACCATTTAACATTTTTGAAAATACGTTTGGCAACAAATTTGAGTTATGTATAGCAATAAAACACATAACAAACGTATATGAAAAACAACTTAGTACCGGTTATTTTTACTGCCATGCTTACTTCGGCTTTCACCTTATTTGTAGCCGGAAAATTTCAACAATCACCTACCACATCTATTGGATTAGGCTCAAGCAATGCTACACACGGCATTGCGTCTTTTGCAAGCAATAGCCCGGCAAGCGGTGCCTCCGTACCTAACTTTGAGGTTGCGGCAGATGCGTCTGTGCGCTCCATAGTACATATTAAAACAACTACCAATGCCCGAACCATTATTAGCAACGATGTGAACGATGTATTTTCACAATTATTCGGACCGCGTCAATATCAAATTCCTTCTCAAGTGGAGTCGGGTTCAGGGGTCATTATTTCGCAAGACGGCTACATAGTTACCAACAATCACGTGGTGGCTAACGGAGACGATATTACCGTTACGTTTAATGATAAAATTACTAAAAAAGCCCACCTTATTAGTGCCGACCCTTCTACAGACATTGCCTTACTAAAAGTTGACCAGACCAACCTGCCTTATTTAGAATTTGGCAATTCAGATGACGTTAAGTTAGGGCAGTGGGTATTGGCAGCCGGCTTTCCGCTATCGCTTGATGCCACCGTTACCGCGGGTATAGTAAGTGCTAAAGGCAGAACATTGGGCGTAAACAGCCGCCAAAGTTCTTCACCCATTGAGTCGTTTATTCAAACTGACGCAGCCGTTAATCCCGGCAACAGTGGTGGTGCATTGGTGAACACGCAAGGACAGCTGATAGGCATAAACTCTGCCATTGCTTCGCCTACCGGCTCTTATGCAGGC
>RGMU01000360.1 GCA_010021705.1 Chitinophagia bacterium
GATACTACTTATTTAACAGCATCAAGTGGAAGTATAACCAACTTAGTTTCATCAGGAGTTATGTCAGGTGCTATTGGTAAATTTACCAGTGCTACTATTGGTAGTTTATCTGCTAATAGTATCAGTGTTCCTTCCCTTTCCTTATCCTCATTGGATACTACTTATTTAACAGCATCAAGTGGAAGTATAACCAACTTAGTTTCATCAGGAGTTATGTCTGGTGCTAGTGGTAAATTTACTAGTGCTACTATTGGAACTTTAAATACTGATACCATTAACAGTATCGGTTCTACTCTTGCTTTAGGAGGAAATGTTGGAACCACTAGTATTAATTTAGGTTTAGCTTCAACTACTCAAACTGTTAATATTGGTACTAATAGTAATACTACAACTATTAACATAGGTGGAGTAAACGATACAGTTAATATTAATGGCGATTTAACCTTTATTAATAGCACTGTAACTAAAATAGCTGACCCATATATGATACTAAATGAGGGAAGCACAACTATTAACAACACAGGTATAGTAATTAGTAAAACAGGTTCACCAGCAACAACAGGAGCTTATGTTTTGGTTAACAGCACTAGTGACGCTTGGACCTTAAAAGCAGGAACAGGACAATTAGTAACCTTAAATCAAGATGTAAGTTCGACAGCAAGTGTTAGTTTTGGTGGAGTAACAGCAACAACTGGTACTATAACAAGTTTAGTCGCGCCCACACAACGAACAACGACTGTAAATTCAATTCATGACGATTCCACTCGATTATCAGTAGTTGACCGCACGACTATTTTAGCGGCAAACAATAATACAATCTACTTTAGACCAATAAGTTCATCATCCACTTCTTACCAAGCCTACTTAAGTAACAGTGGTAACTTTAATGTTTCATCGTTAGGATCTAACACCTATGTAGTAACAACATGGTTCAAGACAATAGGGAAAGAACCAGATACTAATTATTCTTTAAATCAGACTGATGCTGATGGTATAAACGTATATTTTGGAAGTAGTAACTTTTACAATAATATGTACTTACTTGGAACCAATAAAGAATTGAATATAAGTATGTCTAATAGACTTGTGGTACAAGGGTATATGTCTGCAGCTTCAGGTGTTATTTCAAATTTAGTATCAACTAATTTTACTGGTTCAGACATAAAGGCTTTAACCTTAACGGCAATAACTGGTGTTATTTCAAACTTAGTATCAACTAATTTTACTGGTTCTGATATAAAGGCTTTAACCTTAACAGCAACCACTGGTGTTATTTCTAACTTAGTATCAACTAATTTTACTGGAACAACCATAAGCAGTTTATTAGTTAACACAACAACATTAGTTGCAACTACTGGTTCTATAACAAACTTAGTATCAACAAACTTTACTGGTTCTTCTATTAAAGCTTTAACCTTAACAGCAACCACTGGTGTTATTTCTAACTTAGTTGTTACTAACTTAACAGGAACAACATTGAATGCAAGTATGATTTATACCAATGGCTTTCAAAATTATAACTCAGCTATGTATACAAGTAATACTGTGGCTAGTAATTTAGCAAATGGTTTATACTTTCAGAAGAATAGGGTTGGGGGAGTCACATACGATAACGAACTTGGTTATATCTACTTTGGAGGATATGGAACAAATAATGTATACGATAACGCAGTGTTGTTATATGCAGGTAGCGAAGATAATTTTACAGCTACATCTAA
>RGMU01000037.1 GCA_010021705.1 Chitinophagia bacterium
CTTGCTGTGAATTGGCAGCACTGCCCGCACCATCACACACTATGGCTATGCCCCAACCGTTGCTTAAAGTGCCACAAAAGCTACTATCTTGGCATGGTGTGCCGGTGCCTTTGTGGCTTTTACCGATTGCCGAACCGGAGACCATAAAAAAGGGAGTATCCGGTTTGTTCATTTTGTTAATCTTTTTAGGAGAAGATGCCGCTTTTGGACTACCGCCTTTTGGCTTATCTTTATCTATAGATTTCTTTTTGCTCATTGATATATTCTGTTCCTAAAACATTATACTTTATACCCGGTCATCCAACTATTTGGGGCTGGTAAATTTACCGTGCCACCTTCTTTAGAATTGGCAACAATGGTCATGGAGGCACTTAACCACTGAAAGAACTCTACAAATTTAGCACCTTCTAAAGGGGCAGGCGGCATGTTTGGTGCTGAAATACTTGCTAATAAATTCATATTAGCACCGGCTACACCTATTGCCAAAAAAGAAAACTCTTTGTTGTTTGTGCCTTCATGTATTTCATTTTGAAGCCCCCACACGTCTTGCCCGGCATCCGGTTCTCCGTCTGTTATCAATACAATCCAGGGTCTAAAATAAGGCTGCCCTGTACTTTTATACCAACTTTTTTGCGTCCTCACCAACTCAATGCCCTTTCTAACGGCATCCACCATTTTTGTAGTGCCTTTGGTAACTAAAGTAGGCATTTGAAAGGTAGTAACCAAAGCAGGCTCTACTAATACGTTAATTTCGTTATGAAATTCTATTAAACCAACTTCTAACTTTTGGCAGGTATTAGTATCAGCCAATATTTCTGCATGAAAATCACGCAAGCCATTGTTAAGTTGATTAATTTTTTCACCGTCCATAGAACCTGATACATCTACCACCAATATACAGCAGCATTTTTGTTCATAGTTTTGCGGTGCTTTTACTTGCAATCCAAAGTTTTCCATTTTTGTTTACCGTTTTTTTTAGAAAGATATTTATTGTCAGTGCAAATATAGATAAAGTATTATAGCGCACAACACTACTTTCCGATAAAGCGTGCTAACTTTACTATTTAACCACCCTTTAATCGCTGTTTAAACACCAATTTAATTAACCCAAATTAACCCTCTTTCGTCTTATTTAAATATCAAAAAACACCCCCAAACATTCCCCGTCACGCCAAAAACGCTAAACTCTATTAACAGTCTAACATGGCAGCTATTACGGTGGTTACTTTGTTGGCATTGGGTAGCATGGCGGCTTCTAAACCCATATTCATGGGCACGGCAGGCAGGTTAAGCGCGCCAATAGTTTCTACCGGTGCATCTAAGAAGCGGAAGCAGGTATGCGCAATGCGCCCCGCCAATGCCTCACAAAACGAATTGCGCAGTTGTTCTTCTGTTAACACTATGCACTTGCCGTGCTTTTTTACGGTGGAAAATATCAGCTCTTCGTCTAAGGGATACAAGGTGCGAATGTCTATCACTTCTACACAGCCGGCAAAGTTTTTAGCTGCATTTTTTGCCCAATATACACCCATACCATAAGTGATGATGCACAGCGAATTGCCCACCCTTATTTGCTCTTCATCGGCTTCTACCACTACCCTACCCTTGCCAAAGGGTAGAATGTAGTCGCTGTCCGGCTCTATGGTTTTAGCGTCTTCGGTGCCGGGTACTTTGCTCCAGTATAGCCCTTTATGCTCTAACATTATCACGGGATTGCCGTCATAAAAGGCAGCTTTCATAAGCCCTTTTAAGTCGGCAGCGTTTGACGGATAGGCTATTTTTATGCCCTTAATGGTGGCAAGCGTGCTTTCTACACTGCCACTATGGTAAGGACCTCCCCCTCCATACGCCCCAATAGGCACGCGCAATATCATGGATATAGGGTATTTACCACAGCTTAAATAGCAGGATTTGCTAATTTCGGTAACCAATTGGTTAATACCCGGATAAATATAGTCTGCAAACTGCACCTCTACTATGGGTTTTAATCCTACGGCATTCAGCCCAATGGTAGAACCCACTATGTAGGCTTCTTGTATGGCGGTGTTAAACACGCGGTTGTCGCCAAATTTGTCGGCTAAGGTGGCAGCTTCTCTAAATACGCCGCCCAAACGCCTACCCACATCCTGCCCAAAAAATAGGGCTTCGGGGTGCGTGTTTAGTATTTCTTCTACTGCATGTAGCGCGGCGTCCACCATCACTACCTTTTCCCTGCCTTCAGGGCATCGGTTGCCTTTTTCTTCGGTAACGGGTGTGGGAATAAACACATGGTCGGCTACGGATTGCGGATGAGGTTCAGATGAAGCTACCGCTCTGTTAAATTCGCTTTCTACATATATTTTTTGCTCTTCTTCTATTTGCGCTAACAGTGCCATATCGGCAATATTGTTAACCAATATTTGATGCTTTAGCTTGGGCAAAGGGTCGTTAAGGGCATGTTTTTCCAAGTCTTCGGGGGTTCTATACCACTCTTTTCGCACCCCGGATGTGTGATGCCCTAAAAGGGGCACTTTGGCATGGATAAGCACGGGCTTGCGGTTTTGCCTTACCCATGTAAATACATCGCTAAGCCCTTTATAGGACTCGGAAAAATTGCTGCCGTCTATGCGGGCGCGCTCCAAGCCCTTAAAGCCTGCGGCATATTCGTAAGCGTCCATTGTTCGGGCTTCATCGCTGCTTACGGATATGCCCCAATCGTTGTCTTGCACTAAATAGATGATGGGCAATTTTTTTAACACTGCAAACTGTAATGCCTCGCTCACTTCGCCCTCCGTTACACTGCCATCGCCCAACGAGCATAGCGTAATGGGCGGATAAGGATAGTCAGACAATGCTTGCTTTTCACGGTATTGAATGCCCTGTGCTATGCCCGTAGTGGGTATTACCTGCATACCGGTAGCACTACTTTGGTGGATAATGCCGGGCATATCGGGTCGTTTAACGTTAGGGTGATTATAGTATGACCTGCCCCCCGTAAATGCGTCATCGCCTTTGGCAAGCAATTGTAGCATAAGCTCATAAGGTGTGAAGCCTAATGCCAGCATGATGCTTTCGTCTCGGTAGTAAGGGCTAACAAAGTCAAGCGGTTTCAAAAGAAATCCGGCTGCTATTTGTATGGCTTCGTGCCCTTTGGAAGTGCTGTGCACATAACGGCAAATTTGGCGGTTGGCATCGTAAATGTCTGCCATAGCGCGCGCAGTAACCATTAGTTTATAGGCACTTAATAACTGTTTGGTGGGTAGCATAGCCACAAAAGTAAACGCTTATTGCGAATTGAAGGAATATGATAGTATTAGTAAAGCAATTTAAGTAATTTTTTCTACTGCATTAGTATAAAAAATGTTGCTTTTCTTTCTTCTTCCAGCCTGCATCGCTTTTATATTGGGAAAAATAAACTATTATATCGGCATCTGATTTATAGCTTACGAAGTATATTTTTTTGCGTGCATCACTTTTATAAGTAGTAAAGTACCACAAGCCTTCGTTGCCCGAAGCATCAGATTTGTATTGGCATTTGTAAACTACAAGGTCGGCATCGGATTTATACTCGGTTACATAAACCTTAACATCGGCATCAGATTTGTATTGGCAAGAATAAACTGTTTGAGCTATGCCTTTTTGTCCTAAAAGCAAGCCGGCAATAAAAAATGTTAAGAAAAAAATAGCAAATTTGCAGCCGGATTGCATCATTTATAGAGTAAAGTAATATAGAAATGAAGAAGTATGCTATTATAGTAGCCGGAGGCAAAGGTAACAGATTTGGCGGGGATATACCCAAACAATTTTTGTTGCTGAACGGAAAAACGGTGTTAGAACATTCGGTTAAGGCATTTTATGATGCTTTTGATGGGGATATAACCCTAATAGTAGTTACACCCAACCAAGCCATGATGACTGCCGATAGCCAAAGCGTGATTGAGGATTATATAGCAGCCATGCGTGAACGCTACCCTATACACACCATAAGCGGTGGTATATTGCGATACGACAGTGTTAAAATAGGGCTTAGCTTAGCAAAAGAGGCGGGTGTAGTGTTTGTACATGACGGTGCGCGCCCGCTAATATCGCCTACGCTTATTCGGGAGTGTTATGCGGCGGCAGTAGCATTTGGTTCGGCAGTACCGGCTATACCCATAAGCGATAGCATCATTAAAGTGCAGCCTAATGGCGAATATAGCTATGAAGACAGAAACCTGCTTAGGGCGGTACAAACCCCTCAAACCTTTCATACTTCTATAATTCAGCCGGCTTTTGAACAGCCTTATTTAGATAGCTTTACCGATGAAGCATCTGTAGTAAACTATTATGGCGGTAAAACCCATTATATAAACGGTGGGGTGTATAATATAAAAATTACACACCCCACCGATATTTTTATTGCAGAAGCACTGCTTACCGCATTGGGAAATGGCAAATAATTATTGCCTAATCCCTTATTTCCATTTCATTGATAATGTTTGGAGCTTTGCCTAACTTATCAATTAAAAATAGCACAAAACGAATATCGCAAACGATGGTGCGCTTATACTTTTTATCAAAAGCAATATCACCGCTCATGGCTTCCCAGTTACCGTCAAAGGCAGTGCCAATAAGTTCGCCATTGGCATTAATGCAAGGGCTACCGGAGTTGCCACCGGTGATGTCGTTGTTGGTGATAAAGCAAGTGTGTAAAGTACCGTCTTCATCGGCATATCTACCATAATCTTTCTTTTTATAAAGGGTTACAAGGTCGGCAGGTACATCAAAATCTTCGTCTGCGGGTTTATATTTAGCCATAAGCCCGTCAAGGGTAGTAAAATAGTTGTAATGCACTGCATCTTGCGGGTCATAGCTTTTCACCTTACCATACGTTAACCTCATGGTACTGTTAGCATCAGGATAAAAGGCATTGTCTTTTTTCCATTTCATGGTTAGCTTAATGTATTCTTTTGCCAATGACGCTTTTTTATTGTAAAAGCCGTCTATTAATTGCTGATAATTGGTGTTGTAGTTGTTGATAACGCTAAACGCATATTGTAAGGCTGCATCGTTATCCATTTTTTCTTTTGTAGGGTTTTTCAAAAACTCGTTAAACAGATTACTATCAGCGAGCATGGTATGGCTAAACACATATTCGGCATATTCAGGATAAGAAGTGCCTTGATAGCATGGCAATTTACCTTTAGGAGCGGGTTTGCATTTCTTCTTTCCTACACATTCTTTATTAAACAGCACTTTTGCATAAACATCGGGTAGTTGTGCTTTGTCAATGTTTTCGTAATACATGCGGGTCATTTCGGCATACATTTCTTTTTCAGTACCAAGCTCAAATTCTTTAGCATTAGCCCTTCTGCTGTTTTGTGCACCTTTAACGTAATAGGCAATGCTATCGGGGTTGGTTTTAGGGTTTTTGGCTATATAGTCATACAACGGTTTAACGGCTGCCGCCATACGGTTTAAGCCCGATGCCCTAAAGCATTCTGTGTAATAAACAGAGTGCTTGGCATAGGGGGCAAATTGAGTGTAGGCGGTAGCAAATTGGTTCATTAATTGACTGTTTTCATTGTTTTCACGTGCCCAAGCGGTGAAGTCTGCCTCTATTTTAGCCTTTTTTTCTACTACATGTAGTCTTTTTAACTGCTCTGTTTGTCCAATAAAATACTTCCAATAGTTGGATATGCGGGAATATAAGCTGGTTAGTTGCAGATAGGTAGCCTTATCTTTATCCATGTGGCGTTTCATAATATTAAGACGCAGGTCTCTAATGGCAACAATGGAAGGATTTACTGTATTCACAGCCATATCTATGCCATAAGACACTTCATAGCGGTTGGTACGACCCGGATAGCCCATAATCATTGCAAAATCGCCTTCTTTTACGCCTTTGATGGATACCGGTAAAAATTTAGCAGGCTTGTAAGGCACATTGGAAAGGTTGTAAGCGGAAGGCTCGTTATTGGCATCGGCATATATGCGGAACATAGAAAAATCGGAGGTGTGGCGGGGCCACATCCAGTTGTCTATATCGCCACCGTATTTGCCTAAGCTACGCGGCGGGTTGCCTACTAAGCGCACATCTGTATAGCGCTTGTATATAAGTAGAAAAAACTGATTGCCGTTAAAAAACGAGCGCACATTCACCACATATTTACCGCCTTGCGATTCTTGCTTTTCCCACTTTTTGTTTACCTCTTCCATTTTTTTAGCGTACTCTTCACCGGTGGCATCGCCAACAATGTCCTTTACCTCTGCGGTAACGTCTTTCATGCGCTGCAAAAACAGGGCTGTAACGCCTCTTGCGGGCAATTCTTCGCTTTTCTTGAGTGCCCAAAAGCCATTATCCAATAGGTTGCGCTCTACGGTGCTGAGAGAGGCAATAGCATCATAACCGCAGTGGTGATTGGTGAGCAACAGCCCTTCAGAAGAAATCATTTCTGCGGTGCAACCACCACCAAACTGTAATATAGCGTCTTTAAGGCTACTATGGTTTATGCTATATATATCTTCTTGGGTAAGTTTAAGCCCCAAACGCTGCATCTCTTCGTAATTTTTGCCAATTAGCATGGGTATCCACATGCCTTCATCGGCACGGGAGGAGAGGAAGGAGAAAATTAAAAGAAAGGCTATGATGTGCTTCTTCATACAGTATTTTTTGCAAATATAATATTATAGTTAATAATCTTTAGGGTTAAAAAAAGGGTGATTTATTTATAGGTGCAATGTTTGGCTTACGGCATTGAAAATAGCGTCTGTAACTTGCAGAATAGGCTGGTTACCGTTTATAATACAAATATTTTCGGTATTTTTTAGCATTTCTATTGCCGTCATGTAATTATTGGATATTTTTTCCAACATTTCCTTTGCCTCAAACATTTCTAAAGTTTGATTCCGAGCCATTATCCTCCGGTATGCCACATCGGGGCTTAGGTTAATGTAAATGTGCAAATCGGGCTTTAGGTATTGGGCGCATAGCTTGTTCATTTCCATTACAGTAGCAATGGGTAGATGCAACCCATGATAGGCACAAGACGATAAGTAATATCTGTCGCATACCACAATATTGCCTTCGGCTATTTGTTTCAACAAACCATCTACCGGGTTCAGTATATGCTCAAGCCTATCGGCAGCAAATAGCTGTGCTAAGGCGGGGTGCGTGAGTGTTATGTTGCCTTTTAATGCTTCTCTAATAGTTTTGCCAATAACACCGTAGGTAGGTTGGCAAGTGGAATATACATTTTTGCCGGTATGCTGTAGCTTTTCTGCAAGCAGGTGGGCTTGTGTGGATTTTCCACTACCGTCTATCCCTTCTATAACTATAAGCATTCCATAAACTTTAACATACAAATGAGCGATTATTTACCCCACATGGCATTGGCAGTAGCAGGGAACGGGAAGGTTACTTCACCTATGCCCAACTCTAATTTATTCACTATTTCCACGCCTTGCATCAACGAATGGTCTTGATTGGAAACTTCATATTTCCAGCCTCCAAAGCGTCCGCGAGAGTAAATGTGCATTTTGTCTAACTGCGGTATGATTTTATTAAGTACACCGTCTCTGTCGGTTGACGGTGTGGGGTAACCATAGTCTAAAGATTTATACCACACAGACGCAATATGTTCTCTATCTTCTATCAGCTTAGCATTCAACATACCTTGTATGGTTTCCTCTACAATGGTACTACTGTTTACAGCCTTATAGGGCGACTCGCTCACTTCTGCCATTAAACTCCAATGGGTGTTTATATCCGGCACATTGTTGGGGCTATAATTAGAAAACACAGTAACGCGGTAGAAAGGACAGTTGTCTTCCGGAAAATACATCCAACATTTAGTAGCAAGGCTTTCTTTGGGTTTGCCTTTTAAGCCAACGCCTATAATGTGGGTAGTGCTGTGCTTTAGCTTTTTTACTTCTGCCTTCCATTCATCGCTTGTGTGGCTCATTATGTGCACCAGCTTATCAAGTGGAATAGTGTTGATTAAGTAGTCGTAAGTAATGGTTTCGCCATTGTTTACGATTATTGATTTATCCTTTTCATTGACAGCTGTTACTTCCGTATTCTGGCGGAAATATTGTTCGCCTATCAGCTTTGCTACGGCTAACCATATAGCCCCTGTACCGCCAAATTTTGGGAATTGAAAGGTGCTGTTAGGTCCCCAAGAAATGTCTTCAATATCAAAGAGAATGTTTTTGGTAACACGCTCTAAATCTGTAATGGCTACGCGCTCGCCTATCCAGCTGTAGCTCATCATTTCAGCCGGATACGCCCACACCTTGTAGTTGTAGGGAATCATAAAAATATCGGCTAAGCCTTGCCCAAAGGTGGCATGTATCCACTCTTTGAAGTTGGCAGGCTTTTGATAAGACGTTAGCTTATATTCTCTGATAATGCCTTGCAGGCATTTCCACATATCTTCTTTGGGCAGGTAGCGAATGTTGTTTTGAAAAGGATAGGGCACAAAGCGGTCTTTTATCCACACCCAAGACTCGCGTTGGTGGTTTAGCCAGCCGTCTTCGCCTAATGCTTGGGTCATTAGCTTGTCAAAGTAAGTATAGTGTGAAAATTGAACGTGCCCACCAATGTCCCATGTAAAGCCTTTATCGTCCACATAGCTGGAGGATAAGCCTCCGGCATTGGGTTCTTTGTCTATTACAATAAAGTTGTTTACATTAAGTTCTTTAAGGCGGTAAGCGGCACCTAAGCCCGTGGGTCCGGCACCTAAAATAGCGTATTTATAATGAGCCATGTATGGTTAATGGTAATGTAATGAGGGGAATATGAAACTATAATTGTGATATATTTCTTTTTTTAATGGTAAAGGCAAAGCTCAAAAGTTCGCTTGCCGAACGGAAGCATACTTTGAGTAGCTTCCACTTAATGATAGATACTTGACCGGTTTCGCGCTCTTTATGAGTAACGGGTATAGACATAATATCGTTACCGTCTTTGCGTGCCATAACGGATAAAAATATGTTGGGCGCAAAAGGTCTGCCGGGTAGGTCATTAAGCAACAAAGGCAGGTAATTGCCCTTTATTAGGCGATAAGGAATATTAGAGTCCACCACTGCTACTCTGTATAGCATAAACAACAATAGCCTTACAATGCGGGTTATGATTAAGCGGTTAAACTCATCATACCGTTTTTTTCTGTAACCAAGTATGAATTTAGACTTGGTTCTGTTTTCCCACAGTTTGGGAAAATCATCAGGCAAAAATTGATTATCGCTATCAACTTGAAACACCCAGTCGGGGTTATGCTTCACAGCTTCGGCATATCCGTTTAATACAGCGTCTCCATGACCACCATTTTTTTGGTGTATCGGTATTAAATAAGATACTTTTTTAGCCAAGTTATCTAAAATAGTAGGTGTGCTGTCTTTAGACCCATCATTAACCACTATTATATTGAAGGTTTCATTTTTCAAATAGCCGGTTAAAAAATTACCCCAGCTTGTAATCACCTCTTCTATGCAGTCTTGCTCGTTGTAAACGGGTATTACTAAGATAAGGTTTGTTTTCCGGTGTTCCATGCTGTATGTAAAAACTAAGTTACTATATTCAAAAAAGTGCTCAAATATAGATAAAAATTGTTTTACACCATATTTCTATGAAAAGCAAGCACAGAATTAGTTATCGCTTAGTTTGCCATTTCCTGTTTGTGTAGCTGCTCTATGTTGTAAGAAAAATCATTTTCTTCTTTAATAATGGCTTGCACCACATTATCTAACCTCTCTGCCACCATTAAAATGTCTTGCAAAATTTGGGCATTGTCTTCCGCTAAGGGTTTTTCAAAGTCGTAGATTTGAAAAAGCCCTAATATAATTGTCAATTCACCACATGCATGGTGCGACAGTTTGTAAGACATATTGGCAAGTACTTTTCTATGCCCCCGTATTTGTTCGCTACTTTTATTGTTTTTTATTTCCAACTCCTCACATTCATTAGATAGTTCTTCAGCTTCATAGTAGCTGGCGGTATTCATTTTCCAGAGCATATCTATTCTTTTTTTGAGCTGCTCTATTTCAACTGTGTTGTGCTTTTTTTCTGTATTCAGTATTTGCACATACTCTTCTAAGGCTACTTTTTCTTTTTGTAGATTAGTGTATTTGTCTATCGCTTCTTTGCTTTGGGCAAGGATTGTACTTTTTTCCTTGATGGCATTATCAAGCTGCTGCCTCACTTTGTTTATCTCTTCTATGTTACCGGGGGTGGTTTTATTTTTGGCTTTTGATTTTTCAAACTCTGCTTTGAGGGCAGTAAACCGGTTGTTTAATAACAC
>RGMU01000361.1 GCA_010021705.1 Chitinophagia bacterium
TTCGTCGGCAGCGTCAGATGTGTATAAGAGACAGCTCGTAGTCCTGGTTGAAATTTAAAGTTGGATAAGATTAGCTTTTTATTTACCATAAACCAAGGTCATCACCTAGCTCATATTTTTTATAAACAGGGTCCCATAAATTTGCGATTAATGCTTGAGCAAACTCTTGTTCGTTTACTTTAGCTAATCCCTCTACGATAGCTTGTTTTCCTACTGCTCTAGCTATATCAACGCTAATTGAGCGGATATCTACTAGTGGCGGAAGCAGATTGCCTTGCTTATTCTTTTTAGCTGGAGATAACTCAGCAAGAGCATACGCAGCTGCTTTTATCATACCGTCTGATACATGCTCCGCTTGTGAAGAAATAATGCCCAGCGCAAGCCCTGGAAATATGTATGAATTATTGGTTTGATCTACATGGTATTCTTTATTATTGAATATTACCGGTTCAAAAGGGCTGCCAGTACCAACTAGTGCACGTCCATCTGTCCAGTTATAAAGATCTTGTGGCGTTGCTTCGCAGTGTGATACTGGATTAGAAAGCGCGAATATTACTGGCCGCTCAGTATATTTCGCCATAGTTTTAACAACCTCTTCAGTGAATGCCCCTTTTTGCGTAGAAACTCCAATAAGAACTGTAGGTTTTGCATTCTTGACCACATCCAATAAACTAATTTGAGATGAATTAGTGATTTCCCATTGCGCAATATCTGCAGTTTTTTTAGCAAATGGGGCTTGTAGTTCACTAATTCCAGGATTGTTTTCTACCAAAAGCCCATGCCTATCAACAGCATAAATATGCTCTCGAGCTTCTTGATAACTTAATCCCGCATCTTCTATCGCAGAACATAAAAGTCGACATATTCCTTGACCGGTTCCACCGAATCCAAAGAAAACAATTTTTTGATCTTTAAGATGAATCCCTGAGACTTGAATAGCGGAAAGTAATGTGCCAACACCCATGGCGGCTGTACCCTGAATATCATCATTAAAAGTACATATTTTATACCTATAACGTTCTAACAAACGCTCTGCATTATCACCTACAAAATCTTCCCATTGCAATAAAACATGCGGCCATCTTCTCTCTAAAGCTGAGACAAATGTTTCAATGAAGGCATCATAATCAGCTCCTCTAACTCTATGATGTTTCCAGCCTAGATAGAGAGGATTCGCTAATCTTTCTTTGTTATTTGTGCCAACATCCAACAAAATCGGTAAACAATAATGCGGATGAATACCCGCTAACGCCGTATAAAGAGCCATTTTGCCAATAGGTATACCCATCCCTCCAGCACCTTGATCGCCAAGCCCTAAAATACGTTCGCCATCACTTACAACTATACATTTAATGGTGTCATAACGTTTATGCGAAATAATTTTTTCAATAATATCTTTATTAGGATAGCTTAGAAAAAGGCCGCGTGGTTTTCGAAAAAGCTCGCTAAATTGTTGACAACCTTCCCCTACCACTGGCGTATAAATAATAGGAAGCATCTCTTCAATATGATTAATTATAAGCGAATAGAACAATGTTTCGTTGCTGTCTTGCAGATCTCGCAAAAAAAGATATTTTTCTAGAGGGGTGGTTAACTCACAAAAACCTTCGTAACGTCTTTTACGTTGATCTTCTAGATGCGTAACATGTGGAGGCAACAAGCCATGCAGTGCAAATATATTTCGCTCATGCAGCGTAAATGCTGTTCCTTTATTTAA
>RGMU01000362.1 GCA_010021705.1 Chitinophagia bacterium
TATTTATTGAGCCGGAGGAGACAATAGACCTTAATAATGAAATATTTAGCTACGAGCGCGCCGAAACCAAAGAGATTCACCGGATATTAAAACAAACCACAAAGGCTCTTTCGGTATATGCGCCGGTATTGCAGTCATACTTTATGGTGTGCGGGATATATGACTATATAAGGGCAAAGGCACTGCTTGCCATAGATATGGAGGCATCGCTGCCGCGCTTGAGCAGGCACCCGGGTATAGAGTTAATCAAAGCCTACCACCCGCTATTGTTGTTAAAAAACAAAGCCGTTAATAAGCCCA
This sequence comes from Chitinophagia bacterium, assembly GCA_010021705.1. GTDB lineage: Bacteria > Bacteroidota > Bacteroidia > Chitinophagales > Chitinophagaceae > RGMU01. Next base: position 301 of record RGMU01000362.1, read on the forward strand.
CAGTGCCTCTTAATGTAACTTTAGACAGAAATAACCGGATATTAATTATTAGCGGACCGAATGCAGGGGGTAAAACAGTAAGCATGAAAACCATAGGGCTACTGCAAGTAATGACCCAAGCCGGACTATTGATACCAGCCGCAGAAACGTCTGAAATAGGTTTGTTTAAGCAAATAATGGTGCAAATAGGCGATACACAGTCTATAGAACATGAGCTAAGCACCTATAGTGCGCATTTAATGCACATGAAATATTTTATGGACTTTGCGAATGGGCGCACTCTTTTTTTTATAGACGAGTTGGGTAGCGGTTCTGACCCGAATTTGGGAGGCGCGTTTGCAGAAGCGATTGTGGAAGAGTTGGCAAAGAAAAATGCGATAGGCATAATTACTACACACTACCTTAACCTAAAGGTGATGGCGGGTAAAATTAAAGGTATTTTTAACGGAGCTATGGCTTTTGATGAGAGCCTATTAGAGCCTCTTTACCGCCTAATGGTGGGCAAGCCCGGTAGTAGCTATACTTTTGCCATCGCACAGCGAACAGGGCTGCCACAGCCGGTAATTGACCGGGCACGTGCCCTTACGCAGCGGGAGTATTTTCAGTTGGACAAAATGCTACACACCACCGAGCAGCAGCAAGTAAGGCTTACGGACAGGGAAAAGGAATTGGAAAAGTTAATTAAGGAAAATGAAGCCTTAAAAGCCCATTATGAAGAAATAACCAATAATGAAAAGATTAAACAGCAGTATAATACCTTAAAACTGCAAAACAAAATAAAGAAAGAAGAGTTGGATTACTTGAAAGAGACTGAACGTAAGTTTAAGCAGATAATTCAAGAGTGGAAAAAGGCAGAAAACAAACAAGAGGTGATAAAAACTGCCGAAAACCTGCTTTTTAAGCGAAAGCAAATAGACGCTAATGCAGCAGCTGCCAAAAAAGCAGATAAACTATACCAAGTGGTGGAAGGCTACCCCAATATTGGCGACCTTGTGCGGCACAAAACCACCCACCAAATAGGCAAAGTGATAGGCTACAAAGACAAATACGGTATTGTGCAAATAGGCAATTTACCCTTTACGGTATCACTCATAGAATGGGTGGTGGTGGTGAAAAAGGAAGCGTAGAAAAGATTGAGAAGGAAAAAAGTCTTAAATATGTGGCGTAATGGACATTTGTGGTGATAATTAATGGTTAATTAAGACAAGTAAACATTGCTATATATAGAAATTCAAGTCTTTATAAAAGTCTGCAAAGTGTATCTATTGGAGGTCAATATATTGGAGTAACTAATACTGCTGTAGTTTATTTTAATGGTTCAACCGACTATGTTGAAGGTTATATTTGGGGTTCAGCAGCAATGAATTACTATGGCGCAGCAAATACAGGAAGCGGTGGCGCTGGTGCAAA
>RGMU01000363.1 GCA_010021705.1 Chitinophagia bacterium
TCATTGGTGAAATAAGAATACTGCCCTAATTCTAAGGTGTAGCTACCTGTTCCTGCCACATTGGGTATGGTAAGGTTTATGGCTAATTTATTTTTCTTTATCAATGCTGCAACGGCATCATAATTAATGGAAAGCTGGCGCGCAGCAGATACTTTTTTAAGTATCTCTTTTTGTAATTCAGGGTTATTTTCCTGCATCCATATCGTACCTGCAGATTCAAAAGTGTGGGTTTCTTTAATTTGTTGAATAAAGCGGTCTATGGGCTTTAACTCTTGAGCGTAGGAAAAGGAGGTGCTACAAAACAATGCGAAAAGTGCCGCAACACAAGTAGGTACAAAAGATTTCATTCTAAAACTAACTTTAGGGGCTAAAATTAATGAAAAAATATGACCTTCAAAGCAATATAGCGTTTTTACTGCTCAAATTGTAAATAATAACACACAGGTAACGCTATTATTAATCAAAAATTAGTACACAAGGAGGCGTTAGTACTAAATTTAGTGGCTTACCATGTAATTTTTTCTGCTATCATTCGTGCCCAAATTGAGTATTCTTTGGCGGAGGGGTGTAGCTTGTCTTCGGCTAAATATAGTGGGTTTGTGCCATTTTGGCGCGTAGAAGGTGTTATATGTATATAAACGCACCCTGCCTCCGTTGCCAATTTTTTGTTCACGGCATTAAACTCATCAATTTGTTTAGCTATTTCTTCTCTATTTCTGTCTTCGGCAAATGGTGTAACGCCCCAATCCGGTATGGACACCACCACTACATGGTGCGGATTATCGTTTGCAAAGCCTATAGCGGTATGTAACAGCTGCGAAAACTCTTGGGTATAATTATTTATATCTCTCCCCCTGTATTGGTTATTAACACCTATCAGAAGGGTTACTAAATCGTATTTTTTATTACGCTGAGTGGCATTTTTTATTGCCACTGCAAGTTCATCGGTAGTCCAGCCGGTTTGGGCAATTATTTCAGGACTGGTATATGATAGTCCTTTACGGTTAAGGAATGTTACTAATTGGTGCGGAAAATTGTTTTCCAATAACACCTTTTCTCCAATAGTATAGGAGTCGCCAAGTGCGAGATAGGCATGTAGCATTTTCTTTGTAAAACTTTGAGCTTTTGTGGCTGCAAATGTACCTATTGCCAATACAAAAACAAATAGGAGTTTGGGAGATGCTTTGTACATAATTTATGTTAGTTAATTTTAGTTCGCTTTTCCTCAATAACTCCATTTTCCTGCCCCTAAACGCACCAATTCAGGCGGTGATTGGGTGCAGTCCACAATGGTAGATGGGGTAATACCACCTACACCGGAGTTAATGACAGCGTCTATTTGTTTGTTAAAAATTTCATACATTACTTCGGGGTCAGTGTAGTATTCCACATCTGTATCCATAGGCAAGGAGGCACTGATAAGGGGATTGCCTAAGCGGGTAACTAATTCATGGCATACTTTGTTTTTAGGCACGCGTATGCCCACGGTGTCTTTTTTGGTTTTTAAGAGCTTAGGCACTTGCTTGCTTGCTTCTAATATAAAGGTGTAAGGTCCGGGTAGTAGTGCTTTTAGTAGCCTGAAAGTGGGCGTATCCACGCTTTTGGCATAGTCGGCTAAGTGGCTAAGGTCGCTGCAAATAAAAGAGAATTGGGCTTTTTTTATATTGATGTTCTTAATTTTAGCTATCCGCTCAATGGCAGCGGTTTGG
>RGMU01000364.1 GCA_010021705.1 Chitinophagia bacterium
TTTTGAAATTAGTTTTTTGTAGATTATAAGCGAGCACAAAACTGTTTTATTGTCAACAGAAAAATGCCACCACTCCTGAAAAATGGTTATATCTTTACGCTTTTATAGGCTGTTGTACTTAACTATATTTTTGCAGCCGATATTATCAATCAATTATATGAAACGAACAAAAATTGCTTCTATTTTAGCGAATGAACAAACAGATTATGATGTTGTTGTAAAAGGCTGGATAAGGTCGGTGAGGAATAACCAATTCATAGCCCTGAATGACGGCTCTTGCTTGGCTAATTTGCAAGTGGTGGCTACGGCGGGCATAGTAGATGAAGAAACCATGAAGCATATAGTAGCGGGAGCATCGGTTGCCGTTACCGGCAAAGTGGTAGCCTCTTTAGGTAAAGGTCAGCGCGTGGAGGTGCAGGCTTCAACTATTGAACTATTGGGCAAATGTGATAATGAACAGTACCCGTTGCAGCTAAAAAATAAGCCCAGCTTAGAATACCTGCGTGAAATTGCGCACCTTCGCTTTAGAACCAACACTTTTGGGGCAGTGTTTCGCGTAAGGCATAGCTTAGCCTTTGCGGTACATCGCTTTTTCAATGAGCGCGGCTTTGTGTACTTGCATACGCCCATCGTAACCGCTTCTGATGCCGAAGGTGCAGGCGAAATGTTTAGGGTTACTACCCTATCCCCTACCGCCCCTCCGCTAACTGAGGACGGTGCCGTAAACTATAAAGAAGATTTTTTTGGCAGGTGTACCAACCTAACGGTTAGCGGGCAGTTAGAGGCTGAATTAGGGGCTATGGCACTTAGTGAGGTTTATACCTTCGGACCCACCTTTAGGGCAGAAAACTCCAATACTGCGCGGCATTTGGCAGAATTTTGGATGATAGAACCGGAGGTAGCGTTTAACGATATTAACGATAACATGGACTTAGCCGAAGCCTTTATTAAATACGTTATTCAATATACACTCACCCATAATACCGAAGACCTGCAATTTTTAGCACAGCGTTTAGACGAAGAAGAAAAGCTAAAGCCCATGAACGAAAGAAGCGAAATGGGGCTAATGGAGAAGCTGCAATTTGTGGTGAACAATGAATTTGAACGCATTACTTATACGCAAGCCATTGACGTATTGCTAAGCTCGCCTGCCTATAAAAAGAAGAAGTTTCAGTATGATGTGCAATGGGGTATAGACCTGCAAAGCGAACATGAGCGATATTTAGTAGAAAAGCACTTTAAGAAGCCGGTAATAGTAACCGGCTATCCTAAAGACATTAAAGCCTTTTATATGCGCCTGAACGATGACGGCAAAACCGTAGCCGCTATGGACATATTAGCTCCCGGTATAGGCGAAATAGTAGGAGGCTCGCAGCGCGAAGAAAGGTTAGACAACTTGCTAAAGCGCATGAAAGAAATGCACATACCTACCGAAGAAATGTACTGGTACTTAGATACGCGCCGCTTTGGCACTGTGCCTCATGCGGGCTTTGGATTGGGTTTTGAAAGGTTGGTACTGTTTGTTACCGGTATGACAAACATTAGAGACGTAATACCGTTCCCGCGCACACCTAAGAATGCCGATTTTTAAACCATACTTATGCGTATTACCGGCAAGCATAGGGAGCTATTGCGTTCATTAACTTCTTTTACCCAAAAAGAAAAATATGGAATTGGTGTTTTGCTTTTACTATTGGTAGTACTGCTAA
>RGMU01000365.1 GCA_010021705.1 Chitinophagia bacterium
ATAAAAAAGCACAAAACTACCGTCACTGCTTAGCACAGTGGCATTTTCAGGCAGGTCATAAGGGCGGTCTATGGCATTGTTTTCCGGCAGCATATAGCCTCCGTAGCCGTGCACGTGTAGATTGGCAAGGTTGGCACTTGCACCGTCTATGCCTATGGAGGTTAAAAAATTGCGGTCTATTTTATAAAAGCCCGTTTGCGTTACGGCTATTTTATACCAAGTACCGGAGGCTAATACCGAAGGCACAAATTTGGCTTGCTTTGCAGCCTCGCTTTGCGTACCGGAGGCATCAGTATTTTCTTTTACGTCTAAGGTTAAAGACTGTAAGCTACATACAGCTCCCGTTTCCGGATGGCGTACATAAGCCTGAAGGCTCACAACGGCAGAGTTCTGCTTGCGCTCTGTGGCACACTTTATGGATAAAGGCAACAAACTACCCACTTTTATACCCGCAGTATCGGCTACCGGTGCACCATATTCTACATTGGCTATTGTAATGGTGGGCATTACCGCGCCTTGATAGGGTATTTGCTCGGTATAATAATTAGGCGAATAAGCCACTTTTTGCAGCAAGCAACGGTAGCTATATGCACCACCGGAAAACGGTATAAATGTAGCCGCTATAAAAAAAAGACCTGCGAAAAAAGGCAACTTTTTCATGGAATAATGGAGTGTGGAAAACATGTTTGCTATTTAGGTTTCAAAATTAAGTATTAATACCAAAATACCCTTATTTTTGTATCAATGCCGGTATATCTGCGAAGGAAAAACGAAAATAGTGCTCAAATATTATCAAAAATTAAGAAAAACGAAGGAAAAATGATATTTCTGTGCCGAATAGTTGAAAAATCAAAAACATTATTCTATTATTGCGTTTCAATTAAAGGACAAATTAGATTGCCGTTCAACATAGTAGCGTTATTATGAGAAGAAAAATATTGATTTATGCCATGATGTGCTTGGGAGCTTCCACGCTTTTTACCTCTTGCGAAACTTATTCTCGTAAAAAAGGTAAAGGCGATGGCGTTTCTCGCGTAACAGGCTGGTTTTATAACGATGGTAGATTTGGTGGCTATACTGTGGTTCCGTACCCCGGTCAGCAAACGCCAATAGGCATGACTTTAGTACAAGGTGGTAGATTTACTATGGGTGCTAATGACGATGAAATGCCAACCTTAGAAAACAACAACACGCGCCGCACCGTTTCCGTTTCCTCATTTTATATGGACGAAACAGAAATTAGGAACGTGGACTACAGAGAGTATATCTACTGGCTAAACCGCGCTTACGGTAATGACCTTCCGGAGCTTGTTGCCGGTGCACTTCCTGATAGTACTGTATGGCGTTCTCCATTAGCTTATAACGATTTTTACGTTAAATTCTATTTCCGCCATGCCGCATACAACGAATATCCGGTAGTAGGCGTAAACTGGTATCAGGCTAAAGACTTTTGCGCTTGGCGTACTGACCGCGTAAACGAATTTTTATTGATAGCACAAGGTGCTTTACGCCCTAACTGGAATCAAACCGGTGAAGACGTATTTACCACCGAAACCTACCAAAACGAACAATATCAAGGTACATTAGGTAATAACCAAATGCCTGACCTTGACCCTAACGGTAAAGGCTCTCGCCCTTACCAAATGTCTGACGGTATATTTATGCCTGACTTCCGCCTCCCAACAGAAGCAGAATGGGAATATGC
>RGMU01000366.1 GCA_010021705.1 Chitinophagia bacterium
GGTAATGGCGGAGCGCCAGCGAAGTTTTTGGGCAGTGGCTGGCGATTATCTTTGTCGAAATTCCACTGACCTTTGGCCGGTTTATCTCCATCCATCAATATGTTAAGTCGTCGCCTTTGCCAGCGATAAAAATTCTCCATTAATGGCTTTTTTTGGTCTTTGTGCCAGTTAGCAAAATCTTCTTCACTGGTAATGTGCAATTTATTGGGGTAGATAGTGCTTTCAAGGCCCAAATTTTTAATTAAATTAGCTAAATTCTGCCGTGGTTTTTTGTCGGCTGGAGCCATATAAGTTAGCTCTTTTATGCCCTGCTCTTCAACTATTTTTTTAAGCACCTTATTGACGCTGTCTGACTGTAATTCTATATATACAACTTCTCTGCCCTCGTCTTTAAGCCACTGTGCATAGTGGCGCATTGCAGATAGCAGAAAAGTTAATTTCAATTGATGGTAAGGCAGCGCCTGGCAGGCTGGCTTAGACTCTATCATGATAATTGGTTGATTTTTGGGACTGTCCAAACAAGGATGTTCTTGAAATAACTGGTTGGCTAAAATTAGGTGGGCACGCATATATAAAGCATAGCTTAAGCCAGCAAAACACCCAAAGACTTCAAATAATTTGACATTAATTAATTACTCAAGTTAAATAAGCATAACAATTAAAAACCAACATGCAGCCTGAAGATAAAAATACAGATCAACAGCCATTGGCACAGCAAAGCAGCACAGCAGCTAACAGCTAAGACGCTTGGACGCTTGGAGGCTTGGAGCTTGCTTCTTGGAGTTTGGAGTCTTGGAGTCGAAGGACGCACGGAGCCACCAGCCACCAGCCGCACCAGCGTGATACTGTGCCTACTACGCCTGCCGAGCAAGCACCTATACCTGCGGAACCTATGCCGACGCCAGCTGAAGCCAACCCTTTGACACCTCCTATACCAAGCCAACAAGCTGGTGCTATGCCAGCTGTTCCGGAACCCAAGAAGAGCAGGAAAAAGATTTTTGTAATTATCGGTTCACTGCTGGCTCTGATACTGCTTGTAGCTGCATTTATGGTGTTCATTTATATACCTAGCAAGCCCGAAAATGTATTTAAAACAGGCCTCAATAGATCCGGTTTTATCGTTAAGCTTATTAGCGACCAAGCAAGCAAGCCTGAGAACACTAAAAAATTAGAGAAAACTGCCTTCAAAGGAACCATATCATACACCGGCAACGACAGCTCATTGAGTGGCACTTTGGACGCAAAATTCAATGACACCAATGCAATCGCAAAGCTAACTGGTAAATATAGCGAAAAAGGTCAGCCAGACAAGAATCTATCTGTCGATACCATTAGTACCATGGACCCCAACAACCCTCTGCCAAATATTTTTATTAAAATAATAGGCATTAAAGCACTGCAATTGGATGAATTAATTCCTGGAGTTGGAGATTACGAAGGCAAATGGTTAACAATTGATAAATCTGTATGGGAAAAAGCAGGCGTCAACAATGAGCCATCTGTTAACACCAAAAACATGTTAACCAACGAAGATACCGCCCAAGCATCAAAGGCAATAGTTGATGTTACTAGAGAATATGTCCTCACGGCCAACCCTAAAAAGGCTATTTTTGAAAATCGCAAATTTATAGGAAAAGAAAAAAATGACGGAGTAACAGCACATCGCTATGCCGTTGGATTT
>RGMU01000367.1 GCA_010021705.1 Chitinophagia bacterium
GGAAGTTTAGATTATGCCGAGGTCTTCAAAAATGCCGCTACTTTAAAAAATACCAATATAGAAGTTTTTTCTAATCACGTTTGGTCAGTTGTGACGGTTAGTTGTTTACTTTTATTTGTTGGAGCTATGGGTAAATCAGCACAAGTTCCATTGCATGTATGGTTACCTGAGTCTATGGAAGGCCCAACACCAATTTCCGCTCTGATTCATGCCGCAACTATGGTTACCGCTGGGGTGTTTATGATGGCACGTATATCACCTATGATAGAGCTATCTGAGACGGCTTTAAGTACAGTTTTAATAATAGGCGCTACTGGGGCCTTGTTTACAGGTATTATGGCTCTAGTTATGAATGATATTAAACGGGTAGTGGCTTACTCTACTTTATCACAACTTGGCTACATGATGGTGGCAATGGGTGCCTCAGCTTATAGTGCTGGTATTTTCCATTTATTAACGCATGCTTGTTTTAAAGCTTTGTTATTCTTGGGGGCAGGTTCAGTTATTATTGGTATGCACCATGAGCAAGACATGCGAAAAATGGGTGGTTTAAAGGCTAAGATGCCTATTACCTATATAACTTTTGTGATAGGTAGTTTGGCGTTATGCGCAATACCACCATTTTCTGGGTTCTTTTCGAAAGATACAATTATTGAGGCTGCTGGCTTAACGAATATCCCTGGCGGCACTTATGCATATTATTGTGTGGCAATTGGAGCTATGATTACCGCTATTTATTCGTTCAGAGCGTTATTTATGACTTTCCATGGTACACCACGTATGCCACAAAAAGAATTTGATCACGTACATGAATCACCTAAAGTTGTTTGGATTCCATTAGTGGTTCTGGCTGTGCCTTCAGTTATCATAGGTTATATTTTGTATATGCCAATGTTGTTTAGCAAAATGTCTATCCTATCTGATGCTATAACAGTGTTGCCGCAACACGATGTTTTAGCTGAGATAGCAGAAGAAGTTTCCTCTCCTTGGCAAGCTATGCTATCAGCTCCGAAATCGATTGTATTTTGGCTGACTTTGTTCGGAATTCTAATTGCATGGGTTTGTTATGTTGCCAAACCAAATTTACCTGAAGTTTTTGCAAAGAGATTTGCTTGGATATACCGTGTTTTATTAAACAAATTCGGCTTTGATTGGTTTAACGAGCACGTTTTTATGAATGGAACTAAAGGGCTTGGAAGTATTTTTTATAAAGTTACCGATATAAAGCTAATAGATGGTTTTATAGTGAATGGTAGTAGTAAAACTATTGGTTGGATAGCAAAACGCGCAAGAGTAATGCAAAGCGGATATTTGTATCAGTATGTGATGGTTATGTTATTGGGCCTATTGGGATTTTTGTTTTGGTTTTTGTATTAGGATAATGCCTAATCTCTACAATACACATTTTTGAAGCCTATAAGTCTTAGATTTCAAAATGTGTAATAATCTAGTTCCTTATTAAGGTGGATTTATGGGGTATTTGCTTAATTTGTTAATTTGGTTGCCGATTGTGAGCGCCATATTTATATTGTTTATCGGAAAAGATGAAAATAAAGGCGTGCAGCGTTGGTTAGCGCTATCTACTGTTATTTTCACTTTAGTACTTAGTCTACTATTCGTATATGATTTTGATGTTAACACTCCTGGCATGCAGTATGTAGAAGATTTCGCGTGGATGCAG
>RGMU01000368.1 GCA_010021705.1 Chitinophagia bacterium
GTTGCTAATTATCAAAAGTCTTTAGATCAAGCAAGTCAGACCTATCAAGACTTACTTGCTGCTGGTGTTTGTCGCGAACAAGCTCGCGGCGTTTTGCCTTTGTGTACCTATTCTGAATTTATTTATACGTGTAACTTACATTCGTTTATGCATTTTTTAGATCTACGTACAGCAGCAGGCGCTCAGTGGGAAATTAAGGTTTTTGCGCAGGCTATGTTAGACCTTGCTGCTCCGCATTTTAGGGTTACTTTACAAGCTTGGAGAGACTTGCAAAACAAAGATTAATCTTAAATCTAGTTTTGCATATTTAAAATACTTGTCTATTTAGCAGATTGCTTTAAAATATTACTATATACATTGCCGAAATTTACAAAAGTTTACGACAAATTCTTGTCCAAATTTTCTTGTCAAATTACGCAACGCAGTAAACATTTTAAAGCAATTGCTAAATAGGTGATCACCTCGTGAAGAATAATCGTTTTTTTTGTGCATTCGCACTAACTTGTGTGCTTGTTAACGTTGTTAATGGCGCAAACCCTAAGACTAATTTAAACAAATCAGAAGCTGTTGATTTTGCTGTTAAGAATCAAAACTTGGTTGTGACAGAAGCTAAAATTAATGATCCTGCTGCTAACAATTTACGCTTAATTTCATTTGTTAAAGGTGATAATAAAGCAGAGCTAAATCTGAAGGCAACCACAGACTGTTTTTATGGCGATCATACAGAGATGTTTAGCGCAAGCCCACTAGACCAGACTTTTTACATCAGAACAGTTTGGGACATGATTTTTGATGCAAATTTGGGTAGTTTTTCTAAAACCAAAATGTCTTTACGTACTAGATCAACATGGGGTAATGATACTTCTGTTTTTGGCACATCTATAGATACATTTAAGGTTGGTGATGCTGTTACTGGTGCTCATTCTCACAGCATAGGCAGGATGGCTCCGTGGGTACGAGAAGGCTGGTTTGATTTTTCTGTCAACGAAGCATTAGGCATGCAAGATCATGTGCAACACAGAGTTAAAATTGGTGCGTTTCCATTTTCTTTAGGTCGCGGTATTTCGCTTGGTAGTGCATATAATGCAATTCCAGGATTTTTAGGTTTTTGTGCTAGCAACATTATTGATCAGTTTCCATTTGGCTATTTGGTGTCAGGCGAAATTATTCAGAAAAAACTTTCTTATAATGCTTGTATTGAAATTTTAGAAAATTTTTCTGATAAATTTGGTCGTGTCAACCAAATCGTATACGACAATCAATTTGGCGAATATGGATTTCCGGGTGGCGAGCGCGGCTTTGGTAAGATTAACTTTATTGTTGCAACTGATTTAAGATGGAATTTGTTAGATGGCTCTAAAGGTGTTGGCAAATTAGAGGTTGAGCCATATATTATGTATAACCACGCTCCAGAGCAAAAAATAGAATTTACAGCCGACGCCTCTAGTCGTTTGGGTACAGTTGGTTTGTGTATAGATTACAGCGGAGGCATGTTTGAGTTTGGTGTTGAGGTTGCTCAAAATCTTGGCAGTCAAAATGTGCGCGGTTGGGATCGAAACGGCGTCGAGTTTGCTGTAAATAGTTCTGGAATTGCCCAAAACCAATATACATACGTTAGAACTGGTTCGGCAAGTGGCCCACAGGCTGTTCAAACTTCTGGTGCCAAACAAGTTGTCAACG
>RGMU01000369.1 GCA_010021705.1 Chitinophagia bacterium
TCAATAGCACCAACAGTAGTTTCCAAGCCATAAGAACACCTTTTTTCATACGTCATTTGTTTGCAAAACATACCAAATATACAACTTAGCAGCGAATACAAAATTTTATCTTCAAAAGAGTTGGTGATATTTAGAATTTTTTAGATATTTGTAGTTTTCTGCTTCTTTCTAACTACCATTGAAAATATGCTAAAAAAAGTAGTATTTTTTGTTGTTTTATTAGCTTTAGCTAAGCCTGCTTTAGCTTCGTTCAATCCTTTTGCGCCGTTTAGCTACCGCATGGGGTTGCAGTTAACCAATCCGCTTAGTTTTTCCTCTAAGTATGGTGGCTCTTTAGCCTACCGTTTTGGGCAAAATGCTTTTATGATTTCCTACATTAAATATGTAGGTGCTTATCCGGGTAAGCAGTTTCGTTTTGAGTATCAACGATATTTCAAAGACCCAATCTCTCGCAAACACAATGAATGGTACTTTTACAGCAAAGTAGTGCAAGGCGATGCCGGCTACGAAAGCGACAAATTGAGCACGCTTGGCGAACAAATACCACTTAAACTAAGTGCCTTAAAATACTATGGTGGTGGAGCGGGCATAGGCAGACGCTTTAATAAAGGGCACTTAAATATTAACCTTAATTTAGGCTTAAAGTATTGCCCGTTTTCAGACGAAATACCTGCCGACCAGCGCGATAAATACACCGTGTTCTATGCCACCGGACCAGGTTCTGTGATAGATGCCAACATTAGCTTTGGGTTACAATACTAATCTATTATCCTTTGGCTATACCATTAACCTCCATGCCTTTTAGGCACATAGCTTTATGCTTGCTATTGCTGATAGGTGTATGCCCTAAAAATTCCATTGCGCAAAATTCAACTGATACCTTAGCTAAACCTCCCAAGAATACCCCCATACCCGAACTGCTATGGAAGTTTGATAGTGAGGGCAATACCTACCTTAAAGCCACTGTGCTTAGCCAAATATGGCTTCGGTGGAATGAAAGTAATCCCGGCTCTTTGGTATATGGCACGCAGATGCCACAAACCGGAGATATAGGGTTAAGACGTATGCGAATGCAGCTATACGGCAAATTTTCAAAACATTTGTTTTTTTACATGCAGTATGGAGTTAATAATTTTAACTATTTAGCCCAAAATGCAGGCAACAGAAAACTACATGCCTTTTTTCACGATGTTGTAAGCGAATATATAGTAACGGAAGGCAAAAATAGCACCCTTAAAATTGGAGGCGGGCTTACCATAGCCACAGGGCTTTCCCGCTTTTCGCAGCCATCTATTGGCACTATTTTAACAGTAGATGTGCCGGTATTTCTACAAACTACCACCGACCAGATAGACGAGTTTTCGCGTGAATTAGGCATATATGCGCGCGGGCAGTACCACAAATGGGACTATAGGGTAGTGCTGTCGCATCCGTTCCCTATTCAAACCAATGGTGGTTCGCAGCCCACATTAGGGCAAGATGCCACCTTTACCACAACCGGAGAACATCTGCAATGCGGCACGCTATTTATATATAATTTGGCTGATAAAGAACCTCATACTACTCCATATATGGCTGGTACATATTTGGGCAAAAAGAAGATAATAAATATAGAGGCGGGTTTTATCTATCAGCCTAAAGCCACTTGGAGCCTCCCTCAAAAAAACGATACCCAATACC
>RGMU01000370.1 GCA_010021705.1 Chitinophagia bacterium
ATTATAGACCATGCTTCCTGGCCATTGATATTTATCATCAATATTCCCATTGGCATCATTGCCACCTTTTTGAGCATTTACTTTATTGAAGAAAAACCCGGCGAGGGAACCCGCAAAAAAGAAATCCATATCGATTATACCGGCATCTTATTATTAACCGTTGGCATTGGCTGCTTGCAATATGTGCTGGAAAGAGGGGAAAGCGAAGATTGGTTCAATAGCAGAATTATTCAGTTAACTAGCCTAGTAGCCACCACCGGATTAATTGGCTTTATTTGGCATGAATTAACCATCCCCCAACCGGCAGTAAATTTGCGCGTGCTCGGTAATACCAATCTGGCATTTACTACCCTATTTACTTTTGTAGTTGGGTTCGGACTATTTACCTCGGTGTTTGTATTCCCCATTTTAGCCCAACGCGTATTAGGTTTTACCGCATACGAAACGGGATTAACCCTACTGGCCCCTACCTTGATAACCCTAGTTACTTTTCCGGTAATTGGCAAACTCATGAGTAAGGGATTTTCTCCTATCCCTTTTGTGGTAATTGGCTTTTTGTTTTTTGCGCTGTATGCCTGGATGAACTCGAGGCTGAGTCCGGATGTTGGCAGATGGGATTTTTATCTCCCCTTGCTGTTCCGTGCTATTGGCATTAGTATGGTGCAGATACCCCTCATTAATCAGGCAGTTGCCGGGTTGGCGCCCAAAGATTATCCGTCGGGTATTGCATTAAACAATATGATTCGTCAATTAGGCGGTGCATTTGGCATTGCACTAGCCAATAATTATATCTCCAATCGCTATGCCGTTCACCGCTATCAATTGGTACAAAATATTACTAGTGAATCGGAAATGTTCTACGAACGCAGTTCTACCATAGCCAAGGGCATTATTGCCCGCAGTGGGGATGTTGCCGGTGCATCTTCCAAAGCCCTCGCTACCATTAATCAGGTGGTTGATCGTCAGGCCTATTATCTTTCTTACCTCGACACCTTCTTGCTCGTAACCGTATTTTTTTTGGTAATGATACCCTTTGCCGTTTTTTTAAAAGCTAAAAAACAATCACCCGCAGAAATGGCAGCTGCAGCAAAAGCATCCGAAGATGCCCATTAAAATTTGATTCGTTAAACTGTTTATATATGAAAGCAATTCTATTTTTTTTATCAGCCTTAGTAGTTTGTTCGTCTGCTTCTTCCCAGATTACTGTACAACCTATGCTGAAAGACTTAATCCGCCAATCGTTCACGTATTTTCCGGCTATTAAAGAAAAAGAACAATCGGTAGTTACTGCCCGTGAAAGAATGCAGCTAACTGAATTAAATAAATATCCAGATGTAAGTGCAGATGCGGGATATACTTTTGTGCAGCCCAAAATTGAACTGCCTATAAACGGTGAAAAATTTCAGTTTGCTCCGGTACATAATGTTACCACTAGTGTAAATGCCAATTATGCTTTGTTTGATTTTGGCAGACTAAAAGCCGCCATTGAAAGATCTAAAAAAGATATTCAGCTGGCCGAACACCAGGTGGATTATAGTAAGTGTCAGCTCGCATTTCAGGTAGCCACTGTGTATTATAACATCACCTACCTGCGCAAAGCGATTGTTATTGAAGACAGTGTGCTGGCTTATCTGCAGGAAAACAAAAACCTGCTCACCACGCAGGTGTCTAATGGTACTG
>RGMU01000038.1 GCA_010021705.1 Chitinophagia bacterium
TTGCTTCTTCGCCAAACAGCTTCTTAAACCCAAAATCAGTAAACGGATTAACGTATAGTGCAGGCATGGGTGGTTTTTTTGGTGCAAAGTTAAAGAAAATAGCTAATGATAGGCGGTTTTTGCGCTTATCATAGAAGATAGTTTTAAGCTCTACTTTAATATCTTATGCTTAAAAATAAAGAACAGCCCCAATAGCAATGCCGCTATTCCGGCACCAACTAACATCCAGCCTTGCCGCTTAAAATCACCCGGCGTTTTACCCTCTACTATCACAAGTGTGTTGTCTGATGTATGCCCGTCTTTGCTCATCAGCTTTTTCACCTCATCGCTAAAGTCATCAAACGATTTCACCCTCATGCCTGATGTGTTTATGGCAGCGGTATCGTCAAGAATAGTGCTTACGGCACTTTTTGACAGGTCGCCCCTGCCGGACTTTAAGAATACTTTAGGTTTTATATGCGCGTTGAAATACGCGCTAAAATCAGTGGATTCTTGCGCAGTAGAGTCATCATAATATTTATCTACCATGTCGTTAACCAAAGAGTCGCTCACTAAGGCAAACAACACTTCATTCATCGTATTGGGGCTTTTACGGTCATATTCATAATAATATAAGCCTGAATAATATCCTTTGGATAGCACAAAATAGTCGTATTGCTTATAAGCATCGGCATTGCGCTCATATTCTGCTAAGGTGCAGGTAGCAGGTGCTGTATTAGAAGATAGTTTTAAGATACCATTATAAATGAGATAGGGTCCCACTATAAGTAAAATATATTTCCACATATAAACGTTTTATTTTCATGTAAATTATTGCCCACAAACCTATTAAAAAGCGTTATATAAACCGCATAAAAGCAGAAAAATAATATTTTTAAGGGAAGTGATAGCTTAGGAATAAAAAATAGGTTATTTTTACGCTCCAAATACAGTTGTTTAAGCAAAACATGAAACCATTTATATATACTTTACTATCTATCACAGCGGGCATTTTGCTTGCATTTGCCTATCAGTCTTGCGTGAAACCCGGCGGACCCCGGTTGTGCAACAATGTGGAATGCCTTAATGGCAGCTATTGCTTAAAAGGGCAGTGTATGTGCCCTGCCGGCTATGAAGGCACAAACTGCGCCACCCCTGCGGTGGACAAATTTATAGGCGCTTGGAGGGTAAGGCAAGTGGTAACGGGTAGCGACTCTTTTAAGGTAAAAGGCAAAGACACCACTTATACTATTCAAATTAACCGCACCACCACACCCACCACGTTTTTTATAGACAATTTTTTGGGCGACCCGCAATTTAACTCTATAGTGGGTATAATAGACAGCACATACAAATATAGCTTTCGCTTAGACACAGCGCGCGACCTTAATATGTGGTACAAAAACATAAACATTCGCTTTGGTAGCGGTGGCGAATTTGTAAGCTCACCTAAAAGTATATGGGCAAGCGTTATACTACGCTATATTAACTATAATCACAACTGGCAGGTGGACACCCTTCGCATGGATATGACCCCTGCACCATAGTAAAAGCATAAAAATAACAAAAAGAAATAGTAGCTTTGCCGCTCTTTAAGCCGGCAGGTTTTTAGCACATATTAAAAACAAATACAGCAAATGGAACAGCACACGCATGAGGCTGCTAATGCCCATAACGAACACCACACTAACGGACACTCTGACCATGCTCACGGGCATGATGACGCACAGCATGAAAGAGCCAAAAGCAAAGGGTCTTTTATATCTTCTTTTTGGCTTGTGGTTATACTTGCCGGCTTATTTATAGCCGCGCTTAACTTTATACAAGTGGTACAAAACGAGCATAGCGAAGGCGAAGGCACGCACCATGAAGCTACACACCACGGCGGTGGGCACGAAGCCAACCATCACGGTAGCGAAGCACCACATGAAGGCGGGCACGAAGCCAACCATGGCGGTGGCGAAGCTCCGCATGAAGGCGGGCACGAAGGGCATTAATACCCTCCCTTTTGCCGCTAAAGGCAGTTACATTTTTTTGAACACATTTTTCATGGATAAAAACCACTGCATTGCCATAACGGGGGCAGCCGGGTTCATTGGCAGCTACTTAACAGGTTTCCTAAACCAAAAGGGATATACGAACCTTATATTAGTAGATGATTTTACGCAGCCTGCCAAAAAGCCAAACTTTATAGGCAAGCGATATGCTCGGCTTATAGACCGTAATAGCTTTATAGAGTGGTGGACAGGTAGGGCTGACGCCGTTCAATATTGCTTTCACTTAGGGGCGCGTACCGACACCACCGAGCCTAACTATGCCATTCACAAACATTTTAACTTAGACTATTCCATAGCCGTATGGGAGCGATGCTATAGATTTAATGTTCCTTTAGTGTATGCCTCTTCGGCAGCTACCTACGGCAACGGAGACCAAGGCTATGATGACACCGGTGCCCTACCTACCTTAATGCAGCCCCTAAATGCCTACGGCATATCTAAAAACCAATTTGATATCTGGGCATCACGGCAAGAATATAAGCCTCCTTTTTGGGCTGGGTTAAAATTTTTTAACGTATATGGTCCTAACGAATACCATAAAAACCGAATGGCATCGGTAATTTTTCACGCCTATAACCAAATTAAGCAAACGGGTGCCATGCGCCTATTCAAATCGCACCACCCCAACTATGCAGACGGGCAGCAGCAGCGCGACTTTATCTACGTAAAAGACATAATAAATATAGCAGAATGGATGATGAGAAGAAAGCCCCAAAGCGGTATTTACAATGCCGGCACCGGCAAAGCACGCACCTTCAACGACTTAGCCACTGCCGTTTTTAATGCCATGCAACTACCCGTAAACATTGAATACATTGACACTCCGACAGACATCAGAGACAAATACCAATACTACACCCAAGCCAAAATGGACAAGCTATTAGCCGCAGGCTACCCCCACCAGTTTTATGAATTGGAAACCGGCGTGCAGGAATATGTAACCCAATACCTAAAGGAAAATAAGTATTTTTAATAAACGAATAGTTTAGTTTTAACAAGAAAAAGCGTACTTTTGTAGTGTCCATCTTTACTCATAGTAAAATGGATACTATTACTATCATTGTATTTGTAACAACGCAAATCAAAGCTATATGAAAAACGAATTGCACACCACAGCCACTTCTTCAACCGAAGAAGCACTGCATGGGCTTATTAGCCGGTTGCAAGCATATCATTATAGTCATGCACAACAAGCCGGCGACAGTAAAGATTTGCTTGCCGTAGGTGTAAAAGATAAATTTGCCCAAGTTTTAGACTCGCTGTTAGCTAACCCTATTAGTGCTATGCACAATGCTAAAAAAGGGTTAGACGCTTCTTTAAGCCACTTTGTTGAAAATGTAATTTCAGCCTATCTTAATACAAAAAAAGATTTGGTTGCCAAAGCGGTATTGGTAGATAGTAGCCCTAATGTGCTTTATTATATTATAGCTTTAAAAAACGATAGCTTAGCCAATAGAATTGCCGTAAATGATTTTTTTGACTTTTACGATGACTCCGGTTTATCTGACGATTATCCCGTTTATTTCCAATATATAGCCGAAAGACATTTTCAAAGCATAAATTATATAAAGGAAGTTGCCTAAGTTAGACCCTCGCCCTTATCAAAAGCAGGCACAACACAACGAAAGATTTCACGATAACATTTGTAGTAGTTTTCCTGACGACTTTTTCGACTGGAAAATTACTATACTATTTTATATAGCCATACATCACGTAAAAGCATTAGCCAATCAACTGGGTATAACAATCGGAGAAAGCCATAGGGCAATAAACGGTAACATTAAACCACCTGACGATAGCCCTCGAAAACCTACAATTACCTCTATCGTACTTCTCAAATATCTCGGTATAATGGGTTTGTGGATAGAAGTAATGTTTTTACTACCGAAGACGCATTTCAGGAAATTATGAAGGAAGAGCATGAAATATGCGCTGAAGCCCTTAATGGGATAAAAAAATACCTGACAGAAAGCAGAGGATTGGAAGAAGAGTAAAATTGCTATAAAGCCGATTGTAGATAGTACAAATTAAGCTATTCTGCCCGCATACCCTTCCACCAATACCCCTATATAAAAAATCAATTACTTTTTTCTATAATTTTTCGTCTATATTTGTAGATATATCATTTTAATATGGCGGCAACTAAGCTAACAGTAAACAACAACGGTTCTATCAAAGTAGAAGGCGATTTTGAAATAGTGGACATGGAAGGCAATGTGTATGACCTTGCCGGCAGAACCCTTGTTAGCCTTTGCCGCTGTGGCTTATCCGGCAACAAGCCCTTTTGCGATGGCGGGCACAAAGGCAACTTTGAGCACTGCGCCACCGCATTTGCCCTACCCCCACGCAAAGTTTCTTAATCATATAAAAAACCTCCCTATCTATGGTAATAGCAACACCTAAAACCAATTTTGAACAAATGATGGACGTAGTGAACAGTGTGTTTGACTACGAAAACGACCGTTCACAGTTAGACGTAACCGATGAGGTAATAGAGCGCATACTTGCCCTACACCCCGCCGCCGCCATTGAAAAGCACGATGCCAACGGACCTACCGTGTGGATATTGCTGATACCGGTGTCTAAGTTCACTATGAACCGCTTTTTAGACAAAAAGATTAACGAACAAGAGCTTTTTGACCAAACCGCGCCCGGTGGTGCGTTCCATGCTATTTACCTGTGCTCAGCTGTGGTGCTACCGTCATACCGGCGCAAAGGCATAGCCATGCAGCTTACCGTAGATGCCATTAACCAAATAACCGCCCAACACCCCGTTGCAGCACTATTCTACTGGAAAATGAGCGAAGAAGGCAAAATGCTGGCAGAAAAAATAGCCGTTTCGGTGGGCTTGCCCCTTTTTGAGCGCAGCTAAGCTAATTGCTGCAAATTCACCAATTTTTGATACGTTCCGCCTTCTATAGCCATAAGCCGGCTATGGGTACCGCGTTCTATAATCTGCCCCTTGTCTAACACCACTATTTCATGGGCGTGCTGCACCGTGCTTAACCGGTGCGCAATCACTATGCAGGTGCGGTTTTGCATCAGCTTATTAATGGCATCTTGCACCCAACGCTCACTTTCGGTGTCTAACGATGACGTAGCCTCGTCTAATATCAGCAAGGCAGGGTTTTTAAGTAACGCTCTCGCTATGGTTATCCTTTGTTTTTCGCCTCCGCTAAGCCTTATGCCTCTGTCGCCCACTGTATAGTCATACCCTTCAGGCTTTTGCAATATAAACGCTTCGGCATTGGCTATGCGCGCTGCTTCGGCTATTTCGGTAGCCGTAGCGGCACTGTTGCCCATAGGTCGGCTATTCTATAGTCTTTCAAGTTAATGCCGTCTATGGTAATGGTGCCGCTTGTAGGGTCATGAAAGCGAGGTATAAGGTCTGCCAATGTGCTTTTTCCTGCCCCCGATGCCCCTACTAAAGCAGTAATTTTACCTTTTTCTATGGTTATATTAATGTTTTTGAGCACCTGCTTGTCGTTGTACGAAAAGCACACATTATTTAACACTATGGCATGTTCCACTTTTTCAATAGACTTAGGGTTTTCACAGTCGGTTATCTTATTTTCTACTTCCAATATTTGCTCCATACGCTCCAATGCCGATGCCCCTTTTTGAACATTAGAAAAAGCTGCCGAAAGGTTCTTAAAGGGGCTTATAATTTGCGTAAACATGGCTATATAAGCAATAAAAGATGCCCCCGTAAAACCGGTATTGGCAAACACCATTTGCCCCCCTATCCACAATATTACGCTAACCACTATCACCCCCATAGTTTCCGACACCGGCGAAGCCAGCTCCCGCCGCGCCGCTATGCGGTTACGGCTACGGAACAGTGCCATTACCGCCCCTTCAAACCGCTTCATTTGCTGCCCCTCGGCATTGAAAGATTTTAACACCCTGATGCCCGTTAGCGTTTCTTCTACAATACTCATAATGCCCGACAACTGCTGCATGGCATTTGCCGACTCTTTACGCAATGCTTTGGCTATGCGCCCTATCACAAAGCCCGCTAACGGCAAAAAAAGAAACAGTATCAGCGTTAGCCCCGAATTCATGTATATCATTGCCGTTAAATAGGCTATTATCGTTAGCGGTTCACGGATAAACACTTCCAACACACTCATAATGCTTAGTTCTACCTCGTTTATATCATTGGTCATGCGAGATATAAGGTCGCCCTTGCGTTCTTCTGAAAAATAGCCGATAGGTAGCGTTAATATTTTGCCAAACATATCAAGCCTAAGCCGGCTTAGCACCTCATTCCTTATGGGGTTCAGCGTATAAAGCGACAAATACAAAAACAAGTTTTTGAAAACCGTAAACCCTACCACTATCACGCATATACTGCCCAAAGCGTGCAACCGGTCTTGCGCCATCACAGCCTCCCGAAACATGGCATTTGCCTTTTCCAATCCCCACTGCATTTGCGCCACATTTACCTTTTGGGGCTGCTTAGTACCAAACAGTATTTCTATTACCGGTATCAGCATATTAAACGACAACAGCCCAAAAACTATCCCTAAAAAATTAAAGATAAAATATTGTGCTATTTTCAGCCTAAAGCCCCGCAAATAGCGTAATATGGTTTGCAACCTATTCATTATGCGAAGGTACTACACATTCTGCCTTTACGGCTTAATGTATCGCTAATTTTATGCTATAAGCACCTGTTTAGACATAATGCAAATCTTCTACCATAGTTTGATAATATTTTTCCCTGATAAGGTGTCTTTTCACTAAATCAACCTTGCGCTTAAACACCCCTTCCTCTAAAAAATCGGCAAGGTCTAAAAACGCCAAACCTATAGGCTGTGAAAACTCTACTATCAAGTCTATATCACTTTCTGGTGTTTGTTCATTACGTGCCACAGAGCCAAACAATGCTAGAGAAGAAACATGGTATTTTTCTTTCAAATATGGCATTAGCTCCCTTAACTTGCTAAGTATGCTTTCCTTGTTAAATAGTGGTGCATCCATGTTTAGCGTTTATAGGCAAAGGTACGAAAAAGTGGTTTAATGCGGTACTACTGCTTCTATGGTGGCATCTTCTTTGGGCTGGGTGGTAGCAGTATTTGCATTCATTTCCAACATCAGGTCGGCAAGCATAACTTTTGGGGTTTGTTTGCTGTGCTTTTTCTTTTTTATGTCCACTGCTTGCGCTACCGGGTCTTTAGTGTATTGGTATATGCTCCACTGCCCGGCAGTATATTCCAATGCCGTAAGGTTTTCTATCCAGTCGCCTGAATTCATATAAATCACTTTGGCTTCGCCTATAGTGTTTTCTTTTATCACCGGCGTGTGTATATGCCCGCATACCACATAGTCAAAATCGTTATCTATTGCTATTTGGCATACCGTATCTTCAAAGTTATTTACATGTTTTACTGCCTTTTTCACGCTATTTTTTACTGCTTTGCTTAATGATACTTTTCCCTGACCCATCTTCATGGAAAAGAAATTAACCATTCGGTTTATCAGTATTAGCAAATCATAGCCCAATGCACCTAACTTTGCCAACCAACGGCTGTTTTGCATCACCACATCAAACACATCACCATGAAATATCCACACGCGTTGGTCATTCACTTTTAACGACAGTTTATTCGTTATTTTAAGTGTTCCTAAGCTAAAACCCTTAAATTTACGCAATAGCTCATCATGATTGCCCGGAATGTAATACACCGGCACTCGCTTAGTTATCAGGCTAATTAAATGCTTTATTACCATCATGTGGGTTACAGGCCAATAACGCTTTCTAAACTGCCATATATCTACTATGTCGCCATTCAGCACCACTAATTTTGGCTTAATGGTCTTCAAATATTGCAGCAATTCTTTGGCATGGCAGCCTAATGTGCCTAAGTGTATATCCGACAATATCAATATATCTACCTCTCTTTTTGCCATACTTCTTGTTCTGATTTTTAAAAATAAACTACAAATAGAATACGCCAAAGTAAAGATAACATTATGTCTATATTAATCGTATATTAAGCCCTATAATTATTCACAAATTCTTGAATATTACCCACATTTTTCGTACCTCCGTGTTCTTTGTGGATATTTTATCCACTTTATGTGCATTCTATCGCCTTTGTGCTACCTTATAATGCCGTATTTTTGCTAAGTATAACTGTTTATCTCATATCTGTTTAGTAACTATGGCTATAGAAATAATACAATTAATGCCTCACATAGAAGCCTTAGTTTTTGCATCAGAGCGTCCGCTAACGCTTATGGACTTAATGCCCATTGTAGCAGAAATGACCGAAGAAGCTGTCTCCGAAGCCCTGCTTAGCGAATGTATGCTTCAAATTAAGCAAAAATACGACAATAGCCATTTCCCGTTCCAATTAGTAGAAACCGGAGGAGGGTTTCAGTTTCTGACCAAAAAAGCCTTTCACAATACTGTTGTTAAACTTAACGGCAACAAGCACATTAAAAAGCTGTCCACCGCAGCTATGGAAACCCTGTCTATCATTGCCTACAAACAGCCCATTACCAAAAGCGAAATTGAATATATACGTGGCGTAAGTGCCGATTACAGCCTCCAAAAGCTATTGGAAAAAGAGCTTATTGTTATCACGGGGCGCAAAGAAGACGTTGTAGGCAAGCCATTGGTATATGCCACTTCTAAGTCCTTTATGGACTATTTAGGCATTAACTCTCCGGAACAGTTACCCCGCCTAAAGGATATTGCCGATGTTGATATTGTGATGCCTACATTAGGCGCAGATGCCACTCCTACAGACTTGCAGCCGGAGCTGTAAACATCCCCGCTCAAAATTTATTAACCGTTATTAACGGCTTTTGTTGCTATTTTGCTTTACTTCGCCCTGAAATGTATAGGTGGCTCTGCAAATCCATGCTGTGTGCTTTGTGTATAAGCAGTGCTTATGCGCAAGAGCAACGTGTGTTTAACGGCTACATAGCAGCCGGAGCAAATTTTGCCCAAGTGGACGGAGACAGCTATTACGGTTACCACAGAGCAGGGCTAAATGCCGGTCCCGGCGTGTTAGTAAAGCTATCTTCGGCATGGCAGGCTCGCTTAGAACTACTGTATAGTGTTAAAGGCAGTCGCGGGCAAACCATCACCACATCGCCCTATATAGGGCAATACGTTACCAAATATTACATGAATTTGCGGTATGTGGAAATTCCCGTTACCATGGGCTACAGCTATCAAAGATATGCCTTTGAAGCCGGCATTGGCTATGCCCGCCTTGTTGGCAGCGAAGAGTGGCTACTCACCGACCAACCCTTTACCATAGACCCCGACAAACACAGGTTTAACAGCACCGATATAGGCATGATATTGGGCGGGTGTTACCAACTTTCACACGGCTATGGCATTAGCTTTAGGTGGGAGTATTCGCTTGTGCCTATCCGCCCCTATAGCAGCATACCCATAGGGTATAGCTATGGGTATGCTGGTCAGTTTAACAATGTTGTGGCTATCAGGCTATTAAAGTATTTTGGTAAAAGAGCCGAATAGTCTATAATTTAACTTATAGTTTATTACCGTATCAGCGTTACATTACCCCGCTTTTTGACCATTAAGCCGTCTTTGCTATTGGCACTGATTTCGTAGATGTCTTGTCCTAAAATCCTGAGCATCCTGATTCAGACAAAAACCAATTACTCCTTCTCCGCCCATTTGCGGATGGAAATTTAAGCACTAATATTATTAGCCGTAGGAGCAAGGTCTAATTCCGGTATGCTAATAAATGTAATGTCTAAGTCTATCACATTAGCATATTCAACAATGATGAGGTCTTTCTTTGTAGAAACAACCGAATCGCCGTTTTGGGCATCACCGGCATTAATAAGTTTCTTCTCTGCATCGGTGATGTAAATTCTTTCGAAATTGCCATTACGGCAAATAAAATCTTGCACATAGCCCGAATACTGTATTCTACCTGATTTTGCCTCAACCCAAGCGTCTATAAATGCTAAGCCTTTACTTCTTACAATTTCTTCATAACCATCTAATATTAACTTCCCGGTTTTGTAATCGTGAGAATAACCACTAAATAAATACCACCAACGGTTATAAGGCTTTAATATGCTGATGTATAAGTTTAATTAAAACTCGTCAATTTTGTAACTAGGGTCCAACTGCAGGGAATCGATAAGAGCATTACAGGCTTTGATGTTTGTTCTGTACCACTCGGATTGATCCACATC
>RGMU01000371.1 GCA_010021705.1 Chitinophagia bacterium
TTCTACAAATGGTACTGTATGGACATTAGCAAATGTTGGAGGTGGTGTAGCATTGATTGATATTACATACAATAATTTAGCTTTATACACATCTGATACGTCAACACTTGGCGCAGAAATAGTAATTTCTGGGTCAGGAACTTATAATATTAATTATTCAATGCAATTTATTAATACAAGTACTGCTGCTAATATTACTGTTTGGTTTCAATTAAATGGATCTAATATTGCTGATACTTCGAAAACCTTTAATATTCCTGGTAGTTCTATACCTTTTATAGGAAATGGACAAATAACTAAAACATTTTTAATTGGAGATAGAGTTAGAATATATGTATATTCTTCTTCTTCAAGTATAAGAATACAAAATACAAGTGCTACTGCTACTTTATCTCAAATTCCTTCCGCTTATTTATCCGCCACACAAGTTATGTTTACACAACTTGGTCCAACTGGTTCGACAGGGTTTACTGGATACACCGGATACACCGGTCTACCTGGCTCTGCAACAAATACAGGTGCAACGGGTTGGACAGGTTATACCGGCTATACAGGTTCAACAGGATACACAGGGTACACAGGATATACAGGATACACAGGATATACAGGATACACAGGGTACACAGGATACACAGGATACACAGGATATACAGGGTACACAGGATACACAGGGTATACTGGATACACAGGATACACAGGATACACAGGATATACAGGGTACACAGGGTACACAGGGTTCACAGGATACACAGGATATACGGGATACACAGGATACACAGGATACACAGGTTATACTGGATACACAGGCTTCACAGGATACACAGGATACACAGGGTACACAGGGTACACAGGATACACAGGATATACGGGATACACAGGATATACGGGATACACAGGGTACACAGGATTTACGGGATACACAGGGTTCACAGGATACACGGGATACACTGGGTATACCGGATACACTGGGTTCACAGGATACACAGGATACACTGGGTATACTGGATACACGGGATACACGGGTGTTGCTGGTGGTATAAAATATAATGTAAATAATTCTGGATCAAGTGCATATGAAATAGAAAATCAAAATAATCTTTTGGATAAAAACAGAACAAGTTACTGGTACTGGAAGTGCTTATAACATAGGTGTAATAAATAATGGAACAGATAACGGTATTATTACTTTCACAGTACCATTTAGCGCTCCATCAATTTTATATTATATTTGTCAATTTCATGGATCAATGAGTGGTGTATTTACAATAGTTGACTCAATATTAGGAAATACAGGAACCACAGGTCCAACTGGACCTGCTGGATATGTTGGTTCTGATGGTGCTACTGGTCCTACCGGATACATTTCTGCTACTGGTGTAAATTATAGTGATTATATTTATTGGGATAATAATACATCTTATTGGAAAGCTGATACAAGTGGAACAATTCACATTGGAAGTTTTGCTGGGCAAAATAATCAAAATCAATCTTCTGTTGCTATTGGAAATTCTGCAGGTCAATATTCTCAAAAAACTGGTGCTGTTGCTATTGGATTTAATGCTGGTGAAACAGGACAATTTAATTATGGTATTGCTGTTGGATTTCAATCTGGTAGAAGAAATCAAGGAACTAATTCTATTGCAATTGGATATCAAGCAGG
>RGMU01000372.1 GCA_010021705.1 Chitinophagia bacterium
TGCACTGGATCAACTGGTGCAACGGGATTTACTGGTGTGACAGGATACACAGGGTGCACAGGATCCACTGGGTGCACTGGATCAACTGGTGCAACGGGACCAACTGGTGTAACAGGATCCACTGGGTGCACAGGATCAACTGGTGCAACGGGATCAACTGGTGCAACGGGACCAACTGGTGCAACGGGACCAACTGGTGCAACAGGATACACAGGTGTTACAGGATACACAGGACCCACAGGTCCCGCTGGAAACTTAGTAGCAGGTACTAACTATAGCGATTATTTATATTGGAATACATATTCATCTTCTTGGGTTCCTGATTCTACTGGTCGTGTACATTTAGGAAGTCTCGCAGGTGCTACAGGTCAAGGAGATCTAGCAGTTGCTATTGGAAATACAGCAGGACAATGGAGTCAAGGAACTAATGCAGTTGCTATTGGATATAATGCTGGATTCACAAATCAAGGTACAAATGGGATTTCTATTGGATATCAAAGTGCTATAAATATGCAACGTGCTAATGCGATTTCGGTTGGATTTGAATCAGGTCAATTTAATCAAGGAACAAATTCAATTGCTATTGGTAGAAGCGCAGGACAAAATACACAAGGGCAATTTTCAGTTGCTATCGGACCAATTGCGGGAAATATTTTACAAGGAACTAATGCAGTTGCTATTGGATATCAATCAGGACAAAATACACAAGGACAATTTTCAGTTGCTGTTGGAAATCAGGCAGGAAAAAATACACAAGGAGAGAGTGCAGTTGCTATTGGAAATCAAGCAGGACTTAGTACACAAGGATCTAACGCAATTTCTATAGGATATTTTGCAGGACAATCAAATCAAGGAATCAACTCAGTTGCTATTGGAAATTCTGCTGGTCAAATTATACAAGGACCTAGAACAGTTGCTATCGGAAATCTAGCAGGGCAAACTACACAAGGAGATAACTCTGTTGCTATTGGAACTTACGCAGGTCAGACTAGACAAGGAGGTGGTTCAATTGCTATTGGATCAAATGCTGGAGCTCAGACACAAGGAAATAATGCAGTTGCTATTGGATCTAGTGCAGGATTTGGTACACAGGGAAGTAGTGCAGTTGCTATTGGATCTAATGCAGGATTTGGTACACAGGGACCTGATGCAATTGCTATTGGAAATAGTGCAGCATTTTTTTCACAAGGGCAAAGATCAGTTGCTATCGGATATCAATCAGGTCAAAATACACAAGGAAGTGGTGCAGTTGCTATCGGATATCAATCAGGTCAAAATACACAAGGAAATAATACAGTTGCTATTGGAAATCAAGCAGGTCAGACTAAACAAGGAAACAATGCAGTTGCTATTGGTCTCAATTCAGGTTCTATTACACAAGGAGCATCCGCAGTTGCTATTGGAAACACCGCTGGATATAATATACAAGGAGCAAGTGCAGTTGCTATTGGAAATCAAGCAGGATACAATACACAAGGAGGTAGTGCAGTTGCTATTGGAACAAATGCAGGTTTTGTAATACAAGGAAGTAATACAATTGCTATTGGTAATAGCGCAGGACAAAGTACACAAATGGAAAGTGCAGTTGCTATTGGATATCAAACTGGTCAATCAAATCAAGGAACAAATTCAGTGGCTATTGGATATCAATG
>RGMU01000373.1 GCA_010021705.1 Chitinophagia bacterium
GAACCAACGGAGCCAGTTGCTCCAGCTGTGCCGGTTGCTCCTGTTGCTCCTTGAGTACCTTGGGCACCCGTTGGTCCTGTGGCACCTGTAGAACCAACGGAGCCAGTTGCTCCAGCTGTGCCGGTTGCTCCTGTTGCTCCTGTTGCTCCTTGAGTACCCTGCGCACCCGTTGGTCCTGTGGCACCTTGTGCTCCTGGTTCACCTTGTGGACCAGTCGCGCCTTGGGACCCTGTTGGCCCAGTTCCACCAGACCCACTAGACCCACTAGCGCCTAAATATCCAAACGATATATTCGTCAACGAATCACTGTGTGTCCACAAATTACATTCAAGCGCAAACGGTCCATCTGCTGGAGTTTCGTCAACGTGCTGTACCAGTGTACCATTGTGAAAATACGAAACGCCTGTTGTATTAAGTTCAATACTGAAAATTCCGTTTCTTAGTGCGCCAACATCATATAAATTCGTGGGTGTGCGCGCATACACAGTGTTTTCTAAAAAATAAAAATAATATTTACCGCGAGCACCGCTTACAGAACGCACTCCAATTTGTTGAAAATAATTTACGGAAAAATTTACTGTACATGACAAATAAACGGATTGATACGCTTCTACTGTCTGTATAATTGGTTGATCTGGAGTATCCATTGTGTAATGATTATTAACAGCGGATGTATGTGTTAATGTAACATCATCATTTGAATAAAGAGTAAAATGATACATTGTGGCTCCTGTGGGGCCTGTCGCGCCTGTGGGACCTTGTTCACCTGTCTGTCCTTGTTCGCCTGGTTCACCACCAGGTCCTTGTTCACCTGTGGGGCCTTGTTCTCCCGTGGGGCCTTGTTCTCCCGTGGGTCCTTGCTCACCTGTGGGGCCTTGTTCACCTGTGGGGCCTTGTTCACCTGTGGGGCCTGTGCCACTGGCACCACCACTTACAGGCCCGCCAAAATACGGTGTTATTGTTGTAACTGCGTTTGTATTTACTGGATCGGTTGTATTGAAATGAGACGATTGTGATGAAACTAACACTGTTAGAGTTAAAACGTTATCGGCGACACTCCAATCATCAATTGTAAAAATCATATAACGGTCCGCATCGGCATGATCCGTAAGAATATACTTTACATTCGATGAATACAAACTTACAATGTGATTGTACCAGTTAAGCATATTGTTTCCATTGTTATCCTGAGAATTAAGGTATAAGTCAACATACGAAGGAAATGAACCATTGTAATAACTCGTATTAATGCTCATGGATCCAGTGTCTGTTTGTACTCCACTGTTCACCCATGTTCCAATCAAATCTTGTATTTGACCGTTTTGCCCCGTGGGCCCTGTCTCACCTGTGGTACCTGTAGTACCTGTGGGTCCTGTTTCACCAGTTGGTCCTGTTTCTCCTGTGGCACCATCTGAACCAGCGGAACCCGTCGCACCCGCAGTTCCTTGTGCTCCCGTTGCTCCAGTAGCACCCGCAGTTCCTTGTGCTCCCGTTGCTCCAGTAGCACCAGCAGTTCCTTGTGCTCCCGTTGGTCCTTGAGAACCAACAGAACCTGTTGCGCCTGTTGCGCCTGTAGCACCCGCAGTTCCTTGTGCTCCCGTTGGTCCAGTGACACCAGCAGTTCCTTGTGCTCCCGTTGGTCCTTGAGAACC
>RGMU01000374.1 GCA_010021705.1 Chitinophagia bacterium
CCCTATTATGGCATTGAGAGGTGTTCTAATTTCATGGCTCATAACAGATAAGAACTCACTTTTTGCTCTCGATGCTCGTTCTGCTATTTCTTTGGCAGCAATTAAGGTAATTTCTAACTCTTTTGCTTTGATTATAAGCCCTTGTAAAAAACCAATGACGTGTATAATATCATTTTCTTCATCTAACTGATAACTCTCAAAGTTCGGGTCAAATGTATTAATCGCTTCTTTTAGCCTAATTATCGATTTTTGCTTAATTTCAAATTGCACTTTGAGCTTTTTTACGGTCTCTTGGTACTCTTTTTCGCTTATCTGAAAGGCGTGTTCGGTAATTTTAAGGTCTTTTTCAAAAGTATTGTAGTAGTTACTAACCGATTCTAAAAAACGGATTATTGCAGGGTCATTAAGATAGTGTGCCGGTAAAGTTTTATCAACCTGCTTTTGCAGTATTTTATGTAATGCCATGAAAAATTACGCGTTTTCTGAAATCGTGGTAATAGTCATTGTTTGATTGTGGAGTTCGCATTTGCCGGAATTACCATAGGGCGAAAGTTCTCCATAAGAATAAAACCCACAAACGGCTGTTTGCGTTCCGAATATTTCTTTGGCTACCTCTACTTCTTCTTCGGTGCGGTGCTGTAAAATGAGTTTTCTGCCTATGCAACTAATAAGAATAGCAAGCGAAGGCTCATTGCCGTTTTGGTGAAGTGATTGTTCTGCGGCAGTGGAAGACGCTGATATCAATTTATCAAAATTGGCTTTCATAAGTCTTACTTTTGAGCCTACCGGCATATTGCCGGCAAAGGTCATAGACCTGTTTTCTTCGTCAATACTTAAAATAGTTCTTACAAGTATGGGAGTGTCTCCTTGCTGGTTTAATGCTAATGGAAACAAAAGCGCAGAACCGGGTAAATCTTTTACATAGTCGCCTAAGTATTCTTTATATAAAGTTAACGCACTTTTGCCATCCAATTCATATAAAACATTTTTATTGGCATGGGTAATAATGCGTTCTGTACCAAATTCATCCCACCCCCCTAATGAGCCATGATTAATGGTAATATTGTCGCCATAAAAACCAACTGCAATCACATTTCCTTCGCCCGGCACGCTATTTAATCCGGTAGCTGTTTTTTCAAAGTTAGCAGCATCTCCCGCTAATCCTCCGGAAACTGTAATACCATAAGTATTTTTAGAATTGAAGCCTGCCACTAATTCACTACCATTGATATGAGAGCCATCGCTTATCACGAAAACGGTTTTTAGCTTATCAAAACTTAACTCAGCCATTAGCTTTGCACCCAGTTCAAAGCTGGAACTAAAATTTTGTATCGTATCTTGTACACATTTGACCGTTGAGTGCTGAAATTCTATAGCTGTTACAACAATAGAATCGTCATGAACTTTGTCGTCTATAATTTCACCTGATGTAGATGCTAACACAATATCTGCAATTGGATATTTGCTTTTTAGATAAGCATAAATAGCCGTATCAGAAATTAACTGCCTGGCACCAAATGCAAGCACTAATTGACAGTGATGCGGCAGTGGTGTACCCTCACCATTACTCTTCTCTTGCCACGTATTATTTAAGTATTGTTCTTGATAGATTTTCATTGCTTGCTTTTTATTCATTTATTGAAAATTCTT
>RGMU01000375.1 GCA_010021705.1 Chitinophagia bacterium
TGATGGAGTTGTAGGACTTATTGTTGTTCCTAATCCAGTCCATATGGTTCCATTTGTTGAAGTGAAAATAGTATTTACACCTGATGATGGAAATCCATAAAATTTATTTCCTGAAAATTTTAAAGTTATCCGTATGTTTGAACCACCAACAGTTGTTCCTAAACCAGTCCATTGAGTTCCATTATATGAGTATGCTAAACTACTATTATTTCCATTATGTGAAACTACCCAAATACCGTTTCCATATGCAACATCAGTCATTACATTATCAAAAATTACGAAACTACTACCAAGACCTATCCATTGAGTTCCATTTGTAGAATAAATTATACAATTATTATATCCACCAACTGCTATCCACAATCCATTTCCATATTTCGCTGTTGAACAATTACTAGAAAAATAAGTATCTATTCCTGTACTCGTCCATGTAATTGCATCGTATGAATAAATTATTTCATTTGCTCCGGGTGAACCATTAGAACCAATAGCAACCCATATACCATTACCATATTCTACATAACCACGATCAATATTTATAAGTAGTGTTTTACCTAAACCAGTCCATTGTGTTCCATTATTACTGTAAGCAATTGTATTTGTACCTTGACCAATAATAACCCATTTATTATTTCCATATGCTAAACTATATACACTTAACATTAAAGAACTAACGGAACCAGATGAAACCCAAGTAGTACCATTATATGAATAATATATTGATGTACTAGAAAATGCTACGAAAAAATTTCCATTATTTGCTATTTGTTGTATAGAAGGATTACCAGAAATACTAAAAGAACTCCATGTTGTACCTAAATCATAAGAAATTCTTTGATTACTTCCAACTAAAACTGTATAATTTATTAATGTTGCCGTTGCTATAACAATATTACTGTTATTTGAAATATTATTACATATTAATAAACCTAAACCCGTCCATGTTATTCCATCTAAACTATATGCTACTGAATTATTTCCTGAACCTACTGCTATAAATTTATCTTTATACCATATAACATCATTTCCTGTTGTCGAGAAAACAGTAGTACCTAAACCTACCCACACATACCCGCAACATGATATTGCAATTGTATTAGTACCTGTTCCTACTGCAACAAATATTGAACCGTTCCATGTAATACTATTTCCACTTGTTGAAAATATTAAAATATTTCTAACTACACCTGTCCATATTGTACCTGTTAAACTATATGCTATTGAATTTGTTCCTTGACCAACCGCAACCCATAATTTATTATTCCATACAGCGTTATAACATGCTGTTGAAAATATAGAATTACCACAATTATACCAAGTAATACCGTCATATGAATAATTAATTGTACTTGTTCCATTTCCACATGAAACAATTATATTAGATACATAAGTAATTGTATTTTGTCTTAAATTATTATAAGAAATTGTATTTCCCTGTTCATTAGTTAATGTATTATTATAAATTTGATTAATTTCAATATTAGATAATACTTTATTATATAGTCTTACGTCATCTAATTTAGAACCATTTGATAAAAACCATCCACCAGAAGAGTAAAATACGCTATTTCCGGATGTTGAAAATATTGAACTTGATTTTCCTGACCATATTGTTCCATCAGTTGAAGTTGCAATAGTATCTGAACTTCC
>RGMU01000376.1 GCA_010021705.1 Chitinophagia bacterium
TGGCAGTGAAAGGCACGGCAGCCGTAAAGGTGATAGAAGAGGCTGGTCCTCAAAATTTGAGGAAAAAAACGGTGATAGATGCCACCAACCCCATTGCAGATGCACCGCCTGAAAATGGTGTGTTAAAGTTTTTCACCAATTTAGACGAATCGCTAATGGAGCAACTGCAAATGCAGTTTCCGGAAGTACATTTTGTAAAGGCGTTCAACAGTGTAGGCAACGCTTATATGATAAACCCGAAGTTTGACCAAAAGCCAACTATGTTTATCTGCGGTAATAACGACCAAGCCAAAGATGATGTTAAAAAACTTTTGGACGAGTGTGGTTGGGAGTCTTCTGATATGGGCAAGGCTACGGCTGCGCGTGCCATAGAGCCATTGTGTATGCTATGGTGCATACCGGGCTTTATAAACAACGAATGGAATCATGCTTTCAAGCTAATTAAATTATAATACAAACATGAAAAAACTATTATTATTTGCTTTTGCCATTGTAATCAGCTTTACCCATAGCCTTGGGCAGCTAAAATTACCCGCACTAAGCCCTACATGCAAGGTGGTGCAAGAATTTTCTACGTCTTCTATAGAGCTAAGCTATAGCCGCCCCTCCATGCGCAACAGAAAAGTATTTGGCGACCTTGTGCCGTACAATGTGCTATGGCGCACCGGTGCCAACGCTGCCACCAAGCTAAAATTTGGCGAAGATGTTGAAATCAACGGCTTAAAATTAAAAGCAGGTGAATATGCCTTATATACCATTCCGGGCAAAGAAAGCTGGGAAGTAGTGATAAACACCGGCATAACCAACTGGGGGACTGACGGCTATAGCCGCGAACATGATGTGCTTCGCTTTAAACTAAAACCCACCCGTACCGATGAAATATGCCAAACATTTACCCTAAATTTTGTTAATATTACTTATTCTACTTGCCAATTAGAACTTAGATGGGAAAAAACAAGGCTGTTGATACCCATAGCAGTAAAAAATGAAGACGCAATAGAAACCAATATTGACAAAACAATCAACCACCCTACCCTCCCCTACTACCAAGTGGCTAATTACTACTATGAAACCAACAAACACTTAGACAGAGCGTCACAATATGTAGAAGCAGGCATTACAGCTAACCCTAAAGCATACTATATGTGGAACTTAAAGGCGCGCATAGAGAAAAAAATGGGGCATTATGACAAAGCTATTATTGCAGCACAAAAGGCTATTGAAACGTCTAAAGAAGAAGACACAGATGGCGAATATCGCAAAATGAATGAAAAGCTGATAGACGACATTCGCAAAACCAACAAGCTAAACCCTACCAAAAATTCTTACTAAGGGTAAAATTGCTACCTTACTTATTAAACTTTATGAGGCTGTTCCAAGTGGATAGCCTCTTTTTTTAGGTGTATAGTATGGATATATAAAAAGTAGTAGCAGGCGTAATACAACTATTAATATGCACAACTCCCCCCAAAAGCACCCTTCAATCTTCAATTTAGGCGATAAAAAGCGGGCTAAAGGGGTTAAAAACCGCCAAATCCGTTAAAGTATAGCCAAAGTGTGTTGTGGTATAAGGAAAGGAAAAAAATAGTTTCTACCTTTGCGCTCCCTTTGAGAGGGGATA
>RGMU01000377.1 GCA_010021705.1 Chitinophagia bacterium
CATTTTTTGTAACCCCCGTTTCATACGGACCAGCATACAAAACGACTGCACTCTTTAAAAAATCGACCGTACAACAAACACTCACAGAATTTTTACATGACCAAGGGTATTCAATCTTCTCTATAGCCGAGACAGAAAAATATGCACATGTGACCTACTTTTTTAATGGGGGCAGAGAAAAAAAGCTTGAACATGAAACCCGCATTTTAGTGCCCTCTACCACCTTAAAGCAGTACGATAAATACCCAGAAATGGGAGCCGACACTATTACGCAAGCAGTCGTAGAGTCGTTAACAACACGTCCTGATGACTTTTACGTTATCAACTATGCAAATGCTGACATGGTAGGCCACACAGGAAACTTTCAAGCAACCTTAAAAGCCCTTGAGTGCCTTGATAAACAGATTGGGATTTTGGTTCATGAGATCGTCAAAAAGCGTAATGGAGTGCTTTATATAACGGGTGATCATGGCAACGCAGAAGATATGTATGATGAGGTTCATAAAGAGCCACGAACCTCACATACGACCAATCCAGTCTTTTTTGTGATGGTAGCACAAGATCTTAAAGAAGTGCGTACACAATTACCGCTTACACAACTTTCTGATGTAGCACCATTTATCGCGCACGTTATGCTTGAGGGAATTCAAACATCTTTGCGATAAAAAATGAATCCATCTTGTTCATTCTCTTTAACAAACTTAAAGAAGTTCCCATAAAGGTTTTGGGCAACCTTATTATCAACACGGGTCGCTATTTTTACCACTTGAGCGCCTTGTCTTTTAAAGTGATCCAGGGCAAACTGCACCAATTTTTTCCCATACCCTTTACCACGAAACTCATTGTCTATTGCTAAAAATAAGATTTGTCCCTGATACGTACTACGCATATAAAAAGAGATAAATCCAGCAGGCCTATCGCCATCATAGATCATATAGGTATCCATTTTGCCAAAATACTTTGTTTCCCATTTATTAGGAGAACGACGCTCAAGCATCAGATCAAAATCATGGTCTGGATTAGCAGTTAAGGTATAGAAATTCTCTTTAAAAATCTTGGTCACCAATTCACGGTCTTTACCGCCGGCATAAAGACGAATCGACTTATCTGCAAAAACAGCAAGCGACCCCTGCTGGTACCAACGATACGAAACTCCCGAACCAACAACCACAGATACAAAAAGTATGACTCCTAATACTCTTTTATTCATCAGATCCCCTTTGGTATTCATCATATACTATTGATTCTAAGCATAATCCTTTTGCAGGAGCAGTAGGAAGATTCTTCGGTTTTTGAAGAGGGTTTAGAAGAAGCTGCTTTAATTC
This sequence comes from Chitinophagia bacterium, assembly GCA_010021705.1. Lineage (GTDB taxonomy): Bacteria > Bacteroidota > Bacteroidia > Chitinophagales > Chitinophagaceae > RGMU01. Next base: position 1,326 of record RGMU01000377.1, read on the forward strand.
CTGACATGAGCGTTCAGGACGTTTTGCAATCTCAAAAGAGGCACCTACAATCCGTCTTATCATATGCCTTAAAAAAGAAGTTCCAGTAACAGTAATTTTATACCCGCCCGTTGCTTGGCAAGGAGCCATAAAGATACTCTCTATAGTTTTAACGGTATCTTTTTCAGAACTTTCTTTGGAGAACGCACGAAAATCATAAGTACCTACAAACATTGAAAGCGCTTGAGCCAATTTATAGGTATCAACTGGATAGGGAATAAAATGACCATACCGTTGCACCATAGGAGATGGGCGCT
>RGMU01000378.1 GCA_010021705.1 Chitinophagia bacterium
TACCACTATGTTTTTCAGTCAAGTCTTGCAAACTTTTACTACATTGTGTATTTTTAATTTTATTTATTAAGGTAATATCTTTAATATTTTTTTTCTTTATCATTAAGAATTTTTAACATAAATTGTAATTTATGTCAATTTTTTTTTGATTCTTTTAAAAAAGAAAAATATAATTTTGTGAGCAAAGCGAACAAATCGAAGACGAGCGAAGCGAGTTTTCGAAAAAGAAATGTTCCTTTATTTTAACTTTTTTTATACTTATGTCAAGCTTATTATTTATTTTACTCTGTTCCTGTGGAGCTTTAATTATACATACATGGTTTTATTCTGATTTTTTTGCTTATTACCTAAGAGCTTTTAAAATCCTAATTCCGAAAAAAATATATAATTGGTTTCTAATAGACGAGTATCTAAATAATCAAGATCCTAATTTATTTTTCGATAGCTATATTGAATATCTTTTTATAAAACGTTCTTTTACAAAATCATTTAAAAGAAAATTTTTTCTTAAATTATTTTCTTGTTCTATCTGTTTTACTTTTTGGATTTCTTTAATTTTATCTATATGTTTACAAAACTTATTATATATCGGTTTGATTTTTATAACTTTGCGGATTTTAGATTTTATTCTTAGATATACGCTAAAAAAAGCCATATAATACCATATGAAAAAATTAGATTTCTGTAAACCAACAAAATCAGTTACTGGATCTTGGATCACATTTGGATTAACTCAAGATCAAGAAGATCAAAAGAAAAATGGATTTTATGTAAATATTATTAAACAAGCTGGCTGGAATGATGAAACCAAAAACGGAACGTTTAAAGAAAATGTTAATAATCCTGAAAAACATAAAAGAATTAAATTAAGTGAAAATGATATTGCAGAAGTTTTATTAGTATTACAATCTAATGGTACCAAAAAATGGTCTACAGTACATGCTGGAAAAACTCCTATTTTTATAGAACCTTTTATTAAAGAAGACAAACATGTTGGATATTTAATAAAATTAGGTGGAATTGGTATTGCATTAAATTTTGCGGAAACATTGCGCCTTCAAGAATATCTGAAATTGACTTTACAACAAATGTATTTATAATACATTAATATGCGTAAAAAAAGAATTTTATTTTTAACAGATTACGCTGGAGCTTTTACAGGTTTTGGAAAACAATGTAAATTGCTTTTAACATATTTATATAATACTGGTAAATATGAAATATTAAATGCGGCGCAGGGCGTCCCTAAAAATAACCCAAATAATGAAAAATTTCCATGGAAAACTGTAGGTGTAGTACCAGATGATCCACAAAAAATACAGCAAATTAATCAAGACCCTAATTTAGCCCGTGGTGCTGCTTATGGATCATTAGAAATTAATAATATTGTCAAAGATTTTAAACCAGATATTTTATTTGCTATTAATGACACATGGGGGTCACAATTTGTTACAGATTTTGATTTTTTTAATAAAATAACTACAGTATGTTGGAATACATTTGATTCCTTGCCATTGTTACCCGATACGATAGAAAAAGCAAATAAAATTAAAAATTATTGGACATGGAGTGATTTTGCCAGAAAAGAACTCCATAAAAATGGGTTTAATCATGTAAAAA
>RGMU01000379.1 GCA_010021705.1 Chitinophagia bacterium
CTCTTGCGTAAATTAGTGAAAAAAGAGATTGAAGAGGATAGATTACAATTTGGTGATGAGCGTCTATCACCAATCGTTGCTCGTGAAAGCTCGCAAGCACTCAAAGAAGAAGACATTCTCCCTAATGAAGCAATCACGGTTGTATTATCGCAAAATGGCTGGGTAAGAGCCGCAAAAGGTTTAGAGATTAATGGCCAAGAGCTAAGTTATAAATCCGGCGACGAATTTCGCGCGCAAACTACAGCGCGAACTAATCAACAAGTAGTATTTTTTGATAGCGAGGGTAAGGTATACTCTTTACCGGGCCATGTATTGCCGTCTGCGCGTGGTCAAGGTGAGCCATTAACTGGTAAGTTAAATCCTGCAGACGATGCAACTTTTTGCGCGCTTATCGGCGGTGAGCCTGAAGATTTAGTAATTATCGCACAAGATAGAGGGTATGGCTTTATGACGGACCTCCAGTCATTGTATGTTAAAAGTCGTAATGGTAAAAGCTGTCTTAAACTTATTGAAAATAGTAGTATCTTGCCGCCAAGAATTATTAAAGCTTCTGATGAACAAAAAATCGCCCTAGTAACTAATGTTGGACGTTTATTAATTTTTGCATCTCAAGAATTGCCAAGTTTAGCGCGCGGAAAAGGTAACAAGCTAATAAATTTATCTAAAGAAAAACCAGGAGTTTTGGCGGAAAAGGTGGTAGATGTACAAGTTATTACCGCTGAAAATCAATTGACAGTTCACGCTGGCAAACGCCATTTCACTCTAAAAGCTGCAGATCTTGAGCGTTATTATGGCAGTCGCGGGCGGCGTGGGCAGTTGCTGCCACGAGGGTTACAAAATGTTACTTCACTGGAAGTGAGTTAGGAATTTATATGATAAATATGGCTGAATACAAAGAGAGGCGCAAAAAATTAGCGCAAAGCTTGCCTAAAGATAGTGTCGCAATCGTCTTTGCCGCCAACGAACAAATTCGTAATGGTGATGCGCATTTTAGGTTTCGTCAGGATAGTAATTTTTATTATTTGACTGGATTTAACGAACCGCAAGCAATTTTGGTTATCGATACTAATACCTTAAATAGAACCTTATTTAATAAAGCTTCTAATCCATCTGAAGAAGTATGGAATGGCAAGATATTAGGTCAAGAAGGCGCACTTCTTGAGTTAAATGTTGATGTCGCATATGCGATTACTGATATTACAACTCACTTACCAAAGCTTATAGCGAATAAAAAATCACTATATTATGATTTTTCTCAATTAGAAAATTATGAACAGTATATTTATCCAGCGCTTATAGAACTACAAAAGGCAGCCCGAACTGGTATAAGCGCCCCTACAAGTATGTGTGATATAAAGCCTGAGTTAAGTGAGCTGCGTCTTATAAAAAGTGGCGCCGAAATCGAGCTTATAAAAAAAGCTACCTCAATTAGCGTAAATGCACACAAGCATGCGGCTAAAATGCTTCGTGAATTAGAAAATGAAGCAGAAATTGAGGCGGAGTTTTTGTATGAATTACATAAGCTTGGTTGTCGCAATGTTGCTTATGAGTCAATAGTTGCAGCAGGCAATAATGCTTGTACTTTGCATTATATTGATAATAATCAAAAGCTAGACAAA
>RGMU01000380.1 GCA_010021705.1 Chitinophagia bacterium
CCTTCACATTGTTAACCATAATGCCCAAGCCTACACGCTCCTTTTCGCCCATTTCAGGCTTTACTTTGTTCAATAGCTCTAACTGATGAAGGTAGCTACCATTGATAAACGCATTTTGGTATAAATGGAAATACACATAATAAAGTGTATCGGGTGAATTATTGAAATATTGTAACGCCTCCGTGCCTTCAATGCTATTGTCCTGCTCGTGTATGGTAGCCTTAATGGTGTAAGCTACGTCTTGCTGCCAATAAGCGGCATCAGGCATACGGTTTTTCCAATAATAAGGGTTGGCATTGCTTCTGTATTTTTCAGCAAGCGACTGTGCCGTTGCCCCCGTACAACACAACAAAACAAGCAATAGTCCAATGGTATAATTACGTATCTGCATTTATGTATTCTATTTAACAACCAAAAGTAATAGATATAATAATACCTTAAATAACTTTTACCCGCAAATCACGTCTTTTTCACGTGAGAGGTGTAGAATAGCCCCATTTACTTCTTGAATTGTAATAATTTTGCACTTAAAAAACCCCTCTATCCTTCAACCTTGACCTGCTTGAGTGAAAAGATGCATTGAGTAAATTCCAACTCCCGTAAAAGCAAATTTGGCTGAATTAGAAAATATGTGCTATCTTAGCGCAAATATTTCATCATGAAGAGGATATTTATTTATATAGCATTGGTTGCAGGTATGGTTGTAGTAGTTAGTGGTTGTTCTAAAAAGGACAAAGAAAACACTATTGTTACCACCATGACCGCCTCCATTGGTACATCTATTAGCTTTAATTCCACAAGTGTAAAGCCTGCGCTCATTAAACCTCAATTAAGCGACTCGGTTACGTCTTTGGAAATAACGGGTTGGGACCCTAACACGGGCGATAAGATAGTGTTACGCGTGAAAAAATTTAAGAACGGTAGCGGTACGTTCTCTGTAGCCGATAGTCAGTCTTTTGGTACTTATTACCATGCAGGGGGCACATACCCAGCCACAAGCGGCTTTGTGGGTATAAAAGACGTGGGCGATAACACTATTACGGGCTATTTCAACTTTACAACGGCAGCCGGCTACAACCTTACTGACGGCAACTTTGTGGTGGGCAAACCTTGGGCATATTAATTTTTCTTTTTTTAATTTATTGGCTATGCAAACACGGCTATTACTCGTTCTGTTGTTGCTGTGCGCTTTAGTTGCTTGCAAAAAACGTAGCGGTGGTAGCGATAAGCCTTCGGTAAAGCCAACAGTGCCATACGATTCGCTTATTAATATGGTAGCCAATATTAACGCTACGCGTTGGACAACAGATTCTGTTAAAGGGTATCGTATCATTTATGCGCATGACTCGGCTCGCTATGGTATTCAAATTACCGGCACCCAATATGCAGGCGACTCTACCTCTACGATGACGCTATATATAACGGACTATAAGGGAAAAGACACCTATAATGTATCGCCCCCGGAAAACACCGCTACCTTATACCAAAACGGGAAGCGTTATTTTGCTGATACCGGCAAAATAATTATCACTGCCGATAGCCCGAGCTACATTGGCGGTGCGTTCTTTTTTATAATAGACAGCTTAAATGTTACTGATGGAGAG
>RGMU01000039.1 GCA_010021705.1 Chitinophagia bacterium
TTTAGGGTAATATTGTATTCAATATATGAAGCTATATCAGATTTATGCACTTATTTCCATGCTGTTTGCCGGATTAACGTCTGTAATGGCAAAGGCGGGCTTAAAAAATGTGTCGTCAGACATTGGTTTAACTGTTCGCACCACTGTGGTATTTGGCATCGTTGGGCTTAATGTGCTTTTGTTTCAACCTTTAAAGGAGTTTAACCAACTAACGTCAAAAGATGTTATATTTTTAGCCATATCAGGTTTTACTACCTCTATTTCATGGATTTTCTATTATAAAGCTATTAAGATGGGCAATGTATCTGAAGTTGCTTTGATTGACAAAGGAAGCATTATTATTACTATGCTGCTATCAATTTTTCTTTTGCAGGAGCAATTTACATGGAAAATGGCCGCCGGCAGTGCATTAATTATTTCAGGGTTGTTGGTGCTAACCTTAAAATAAACAAAGCCATTGTGGACTAAATAGTGAATAATATGGCAATTATTGTGGATAAACAATGATTTATCCACAATAAAGTAGTTATATGATTAACTAATTGGTAAAAAAATGACGCTAAAATGAGTTTTTGTTGTACATTTGAAGATTGAGCAATAGAAGGTTTCATCATGAACGACAATATACTAATTATCCGGAGCGTAGATGGAGCGGTTCCGGCATCGGTGGACAGCTATATTGCCGATATGGGGTATGATTTGGTAGAGAGTTCTCTACATTATTTCAACATCAATTACACACAATATCAACACATTGAACCGGTATTGATATTTTTAGCAACAACAGGCGCAAACATTCATTTGGATGTGGCTACTATAAAACACCTTAATAGCCTATGGAGCAACAGCCCCATACTGTCAATTATACACCACGAGAACAAAGAAAATATTGAAACACTGTTAGAAGCTGGGGCGCACTTAGTGCTAATTTATGATGACCTTGTAGAAGCAGACCTACAAGTGATTTTACAAGAAGCACAGCAGCAAAAAAATGCACTGCAAGCGCGACATACAGATATTCCATTTTTACAGTCTCCACTACCCATGTGGATAACGGATTTAGATAACCGTATTTTGCATGACGTAAACGACTCTGCGTTAAAAACGTATGGTTATGAGCGGTGGGAATTTTTACTGATGAGTCCCAAGCAGTTGTTTGCCAATGAAAAGGATGCCTTTCCGGTAAAAGCTAATAATAAAGTTCATCAGTTGCAAAAATGCTTCCATAAAAATAATAAAGGAGATGTATTTGAAGTAGAATGCCAGATAATTGATATAATGTACCAACACGGTGCTTCACATTTGCACGTAGCCAAGCCTGTTGTAAACCATATTTTAGAATTTACACCTGAACAAAAAATTATTAAAACAGAGCGTGAAAAAATGGAAATGCACCACATTCTTAACGCCATCCCCAATGCTATTTGGGCAGTGGACGCCGGTACAGGTGAGCTAAAATATGGTAATCAGTCTTTTGAGACCATTTTCAGGCTTAGCCCTCAATTAGTGGCAGCGGACAGGCAACTGTTTCTCAATAATATACCTAAGCCGGATAGGTCGCTATTTTATAAAGCATACGTCAAGGCATTATTAAGTGGTCATGCAGAGGCAGAATTTAGATACCGAATAGCCCCGCATCAGTACATTATACTTAAAACTATGGCAACGCTTTATAAAGATAGCGATGATGACCCGGGCTATGTTTGCGGTATAACTTATGACGTAACCGAAGAGCGGCAACTTAATGAAAAGGTACGCCAAAGTGAACAAAATTTAGAGGCTACTATTAATAATACCAACGATTTGATTTGGAGCGTTGACCGAGAGCTTAGGATAATTTATTGCAACAAAGCCTACCGTAACTTTGTACACGGGCTTGCAGGTATAACACCCAAGCCGGGCGACTATGTGTTATCCGACTGGGGTTCAACGTCTTTTATAGATAAACGCCGGAAAGACTATTTCAGAGCACTTAACGGCAATACATTTACCACATTGGTAGAAGAAGAGTACGGAGGCGTTACCATGTTTAAGGAAATAAACAGTAGCCCCATTGTAAGCCATGGTGGTGCCATTGTGGGCGTAAACTGCATAGCGCGGGATATATCAGAGCAAAAAAAGCAGCTTATATTTATCAAAAAGCAAAATAAACTATTGCGGGACATTGCATGGCTTCAAAGCCACGTGGTGCGCAAACCCGCAGCCAACCTTTTAGGGTTAATATATCTTTTAGAGGGCAGTAGTGATATTTTGTCGCAGGAGATAAGGGGATATGTAGAAAAGCTAAAAGAAGAGGCGCAAAACCTTGATGCTATCATCAGAGAAATGGTAGGTAAAGCAAACGACATTAACGAACATGAGCATGAAGAACATTAAGTATAAAAAAATCTTAATATATTAAGCCATTGCTGTTGCTAATAGGTATTAATGGTAATTAAGATTAATTTTGCACGCTGAAAAATTAAGTATTTACGAGCATTTATCTTTATAGACTTGGACTTAGAAATTCAAAACATACACTTTAAGCTGCTTACACAAAGAGCACTATATTTACCCGACGAAGAACTATTAGTCATAGCTGACCTGCATTTAGGCAAGCGTTCTCAAAATAAGAAGAATGGCGTACTTATGCCTATTACCACGCAAGATACCGACTACAGCAGATTGGACTCTCTTCTTAGTGAAATTATGCCTGCCAAAGTGTTGTTTTTAGGCGATTTATTAAACAGCAAAGTGAATAATGATGCCGCAAAGCTGGCTAAGGTGCTATGGAAACACCAGCACATTAGCTTTGAATTGGTAAGGGGTAATAACGATATTATAGACGATACACAATACCGTAAAATTGGTATAAAAGTAGTTCACCAATTTTGGCTTAAAAAAATACATTTTACACACGAGCCTTATGAGTCTAAAGTAAATGGCGTATTTAATGTAGCCGGTTATATGCACCCCGGATACGTCCTTCGTGGAAGTGGTACACAAGAGGTTACACTTCCTATTTTCTACTATACACCGGTTCATCTTATCATGCCGTCTTTTGGAGCAACTTCAGGCTTATTTTTGATGCGCAAAACCGGCAAATCGTCTATCTTCTTAGTTTCACAAAAGGAAATAACCACTTTAGTAAAGTAATTATTGGCAATAATGCACATAAAAATGGGCTAACGTTTGGATAGCCCTTTTTTTGTGGTTTGAATTTTAAGATTGAATGCCGGCTTTATGGCATGGTAATGGTGTATGTAGTACCGCTTGGTAGTGTAAGAATGGCAGTATTATCGCAAGCCGGTGTAGTGCCATAATTTATGGTGCGGGTAGCACCGCTTGACAATGTATATGCTATTGTACCTGCTTCTATCCACCTGCAACTTGCAGCCACTATGAGCGGTGTAGTAATGTTTACATTCACTACCGCTCCGCTTGGGCGGGTAATGGAGCCGGAACCGGTTATGGAATATACGTCATCTGTCCAGTCGGTGGGCGTGGTATAGCCGGCTGTCCATGTGCGGGTTCTTGTCCATACAGACGTAAGAGTACCTGCACCGCTTGCCAATATCACCGCACCATTTACAGATACGCTAAATGTAGGCTGTCCTAAAGAGTTGTTACCCAAGTTGGTAACTGTTTTTGTACCCGTTACTTGGTTGTCATTTTGGTAGTAGTTACGGAAAGTAACGGTGTGTGTAGAACCGCTATCGGCATAGCGACCTGTATAGTGTACCACTATCACACCCCTTCTGTATCTGCCGTCATGGCAAAGGCAGTTAGTTGCACCAAAATCAACCACAATGCTATCGCCGGCACGGGTAACGGTGGCGCATCCTCCGGCAGTTAATTCTGTGGTTTTGTAGCCTAAGCTACCACCGGAAGTTACGTTAGACGCAAGGTCTGCAATGTTTTGCACATCGGTAAAAGACTTTTCAGCTATCGACTGCTCTGTAGTGTAGCCGGTTTCTTCTTTGTCTTCTGTTTTGGTTTTTTTACAAGCTGTTGTGTAAACAACCGTACCAAGGGCAAGAGCCGCAATGCTGAACACAGCAATCAAATTTGTTTTTTTCATTTCTCACTTAAAAAATTAAAGGTTAAACAATATAAATGGTTTTTACATAAATAAGACTATCAGGCAGGTCAATGGTTTAATGCGTGTAAATTAGCACACAAAAATAAATATTAATACCTTTGCAGCTTTAATTGCCATGCCCTTAAATTTTTACGAGCACGAGGTTGAACCTCACCTAAAGCATAAGCAGCAACTTCGCTCCTTCATTAAATCAATAATACACAAAGAGGCAGGTATTAGCAAAGTTAGCCTAAATTATATCTTCTGCAATGATGAATATCTGTTAGGCATTAACCAACAATACTTGCAGCACGATACCTATACCGACATTATCACTTTTAACCTATCGGATAAGCAAAACACGCTAAAGGGTGAAATTTACATTAGCATTCCACGAGTTAAGGAAAATGCTTTGGAGTTTAACGCCACATACAACCAAGAACTGCTACGCGTTATCTTTCACGGTACGCTACACCTTTGTGGCTATGAAGACGGCACAGCAGAACAAAAAGCAACCATGCGCGCTAAAGAAAATGAATATATTAATGCCTACAATGAAATAGTATTGACAAAATGAAGCTAACAGTAATTTATGAAGATGACAATTTGATTGCCATTAATAAGCCCGCCAACATTACCGTAATCCCCGACCGCTTTAACACAGAATTACCCAGCGTGAATAAACTATTGGAAAAACAAGTGGGTTATCCGGTGAGGGTGGTGCACCGCTTAGACAGAGATACCACCGGTGTACTTTGCTTTGCCAAAAATGAAGAAGCGCATCAGGCTGTGTCAGGCTTATTTCTTAACCGCCAAGTTACTAAGCTATATGCAGGGCTTGTGCACGGCAAAGTAAATCCCTCGGAAGGCAGAATAGAAAACCATTTAACAGAACACCCACACATAAAAGGAAAAATGATAGTTGCCAAAAAAGGAAAACTATCGGTTACAGACTATAAAGTAGCTAAGCAGTGGCCACTTTATGCCCTACTGCAAATGCAACTACACACGGGGCGCACCCACCAAATAAGGGTACACACGCAGTTTATGGGTAATCCCATTGTGGCAGATGTGCTTTATGGAGACGGTAAGCCTTTTTTTGTGTCCACTATCAAAAAAAAGTATGCTCTTTCCTTAAAAGACGAAGAAGAAAAACCCTTGCTAAGCCGCCTTGCCCTGCACGCCTATTCCACCACGCTGCACTTTCCGGGTGGTAAGGACATTAAAATAGACGCTCCCATGCCCAAAGACATGCTGGCGTGCATCAATCAGTTAGACAAATGGAGTAAAAGCTATTTATAGATTTTTTTATGCTGTGCGTATCATTACATAAGGTTAAATTTTACAGAAATACCGGGCTATATAGTGAAGAGTTGCACACCGGCAACAGCTTTGAGTGGGATATAGACCTATATGCCACCGGCGAGCCATTACCGTTTATAGACTATGCCGTTATATATGAAAAGATAGCTGGCGTAATGGCAATTAACCACCCGCTGTTAGAAAATTATATTGAGCTATTGCACACCTCCCTTAAAGCTACCTACCCTACCGTTAACAAAATAAAAATTACCATGCGTAAAATGCACCCTCCCCTACCCGGCGAAGTAGGCTATGCGCAAGTGAGTTTTGAAGCCTAAAAGGCTTTGGTTTATTTAGCGCAAGGTACTATCTTCATAAATCGTACAAAAAAACTTGTTTTTGAAGATAGTACCTTGCGCTAATGGGGCTTGGGTAAGGGCACTACACATGAATATGTAAAGGGTTAATATATGGATTACCATATCTATGCCCGCCAATATTTATTAATTCATCTTGAGATGCAGAAAAATCAACAGTCGCAGGATGGGGAAGGGCACCACCAGCTTCACTGAAAGTATATATACCTAAGTCTTCTAACGCTTTTTTTACTCCTCTTTCAAATTTTCGGTTTAGACTTCTACCCGGACCATCTGCCCCTCCAATATTATAAACGCCATTGTTTAAATACTCTTGCGCATCATTATATAAGTCATGCTCAACCGAAACTGAGTTTGCAGCGGTTTTCAAATCCATATAGGTAAAACAAAAATGTTTAGCTAAATCAATACGTGCCTTCTTTATCTCGTCGGCTAAATGCACACCATTACCACATCCTACAGGGATATGCAATAGATTATATAGTGCATGGTTTTGGTCGTGATTGTATATATCATGGTAGCCTGTAATGCCACAAGCATTACAATGTGGAATTTTGTTGACGTAAAATGCTCTGTTATGAAAAAAAGCAAGCCAATTAGAATGTGGTGTAGCCCAAAAGCCGCCCATTAGTATCCCAATATATGCGGCAGCTGCACCAATTAGAAAATTATTATACTCTTGCAAACATTGGTACATCTCTGTAACGTTTGTACAATTTGGATAATTTACCAACGCCTTAGTACCAAAACAACTGTATTCACCACCATTAGCTTTTAGATGATTATTTAGAATATGTTTGACGCAATCTGTTTTGCTCATGCCAACATACAAAGGCACGAGATATTTTTTGCCGTTACATTCTATCCAGAATCCCCATATATACACACCACCATTATTAGGCACAATTGCACCACCGCCCCCATTTAATGGTTCAATAATTGCATTTAATTGCTTTTTATTTTTAGCTTTAAACTTATTCCATAAAGTATTATTAGCAGCGTTAACTGAAGCAACTAACTGAGCCGTGGCAGCGTCTGTAATTTTGTAAACCGGGCTGAAAGGCAAGTGCATGTGTTGTTGTTGTTTTGTTGATAAATTATATGTTTTTATTGACTACAAATAACAACCATTTTATTGAAAACCAAAACAAATAAAAGTTAAATTATTGTTATAAAATCTAGCTAAAACAACGTCCCCACGCGGGTAGGTCTTCTTCGGTGATGCTGCTAACCATTAACCATTAATCATTACTAAAGGTAATTACTTAATTCGCTTAGCATCAGCGATATTTTCATATTCCATTGCTGCTGGGCTGCGGTATTAGAGCCGTTGGCAGTTTCTAATTCATACTGCTTGTGCATGGCTGCCAATTCAGCATTCCATTTGGCAAGTAGCTCACTTGGTGGCGGTAAAGCTGTTCCCTTAACTGCACTTTCATTTATTTCTTTGCGCATTTTGCGGGCACATAGTTCTACTATGTTAAACTTCACTTTTTCATGTATCAGCTGATAATCAGGCATTTTTATACCCTTATTTAACCAAGACTTTGAGGTATTAAACTGTGCCATCACCTGCCTATCATTGCCACCTTTACCACACACCAGCACAAACACGCTATTAAACGGCAAATAGGTTTTCTTAGGGGGTATGCCGCGATACATATCCCAACTGTATTGCATGCCCGCCGTCCATACCACCATGCTATCGGGCTTCACCACTTTTTTCACTATTTTGTGTCTGCCGCTGTCGGGCTGCACCCTAAAAATAGGATTGGCTACGGTGTCATCTTTCATGTAGGAGTGTAGCTTACCTACATTCAGCATAGATGCGGTAGGCTCTACATAAACCCTTCGCTTATGCCCCCTACTATGCCCATGCCTGTGCCTGCTATGGCTTCGCCTGCCCCATGAAGGAGGGCAAAGCAACAGCAGCATTAATAGCAAAACCAACAAACGACCCATAGCATATAGTCTAATTGAAAAAGAGCGCAAAATTATCACTCAAAAAGAGTTTTCCTACTTAATAAATTAGTAAATTTTTGAGGGACGCATTTCCTTGCAGTCCTCCCGTGTGCACGCACAGCAAGCGGGTATGGGGCAAAAAGTAGCCTGATTGCAGCTGTTCGGCAATGCCATACATCATTTTAGCCGTATAAACCCTGTCAAGCGGAATTTGGTTTTGCGTGTAAAAATGGTTCATAAAGGCTATTAAATCGTCATTACATTGCCCAAACCCACCAAAATGCCAATCATCAACAATAGTCATCATTTCATGTTTTACTTTAGGTAATTTATCTTTTATATCTGTTAATAAGTATTTTCCTTCTTTCATGGGTGCATACCCTATCACAAACTGTTCCGCAGAGCAAGCGCGTGTAATGCCTGCCATTGTTGTACCCGTCCCCACCGGCAAAGCAATATGTGTATAACTTTTATCTATATAATTTGCAATCGCTTCGCAGCCTTTTATGCCGTATTTATTGTCCCCACCTTCAGGAATAAAATAAGGATTTTTTAAGGATTTGTCTATTAATGTAGCCCATTGGCTTAACGCTTGCTGTAATAGCGTTTTAGGCACTTGTATAAGCTCCATGCCATAAGCTTTGCATTGGCGCATAGTGGGTGTTGGGTGCAGATATACTCCTTTCACCATGCCCACACTCTTTAGCCCTGCCTCTTTGGCAGCGTATGCCGCAGCTACCAAATGGTTAGAATAGCCCCCGCCCACCGTTACAATGGCATCTGCGTTTTGGGTGAGGGCATCTTCAATATTCAGCCTTAGTTTGAACCATTTGTTGCCCGATACCACCGGGTGTAAGGTATCTAACCTTAGCATATCGCAGCGGGCTATTTGCTGTTCATACCCTCCTAAGCAAATAGGCTGTATGGGTGGTGGCAGGCTAATTGTATCCATATTCTTTAAGGAAGGTATCGTTATCCCGCCAGTGAGGTCTCACCTTTACAAACAGGTCTAAATGCACTTTGCGCTGCAAAAATTCTTCTATTTGCTTACGGGCTGCTATGCCCAATTTGTTAATCATACTGCCCCCTTTGCCTATAAGTATAATTTTTTGCGTTTCCCTGCTTGCAATAATTTCAGCCTTAATAACCGTTAGCGTTGCCTTATCTTCAAACGACTGAATGATTACGGTGGTATGGTAAGGTATTTCTTCGCTGTATATCGTAAAAATATGCTGCCTGATAATTTCAGCCACAAAAAAGCGTTCGCTTCTATCGGTCAGGGTGTCTTCGGGATAGTATGGAGGCGATAGCGGCAATCTGTCCACAATAGCTTGCATTACAGCATCCATACCACTGCCTTTTTTAGCCGATGCAGTAACAATGTGCCAGTTGGGCACTAAAGAGCGATAAGGGGCTACAACAGGCTCTAAATCGCCTTTATGCTTGTCTGTTTTGTTGAGCAACAGCAACGTGGGCACTTGTAGCGAAACGGCAGGTAAAATGGCTTGCAATTTGTCAATAGGCTGGGTAATGTCATGCACCCAAATAGCCACATCGGCATCTTCGGCAGCACTTGTTACCTGCTTCATCATTTTCTCGTGTAGCTTATATTGGGTGTCCATAATACCCGGTGTGTCAGAAAACACCATTTGGTATTGGTCGGTGGTAAGTATGCCCAATATTCTGTGCCTTGTGGTTTGCACTTTTGGCGAAGTAATAACTAAATTTTCGCCTAAAAGTTGGTTCAACAAAGTGGACTTACCCGCATTGGGTGCGCCAAAGATGTTCACAAAACCTGCTTTGTATGTTTCCATATTATACTATTGCTGTAGTTTAGTTTTGGCTTCTAAGCCAAAATAGTTGTTAAATAAGAACCCGGTACTGCACCCTACCATTGTGCCTAAAATAGCCCCGCAAGCCACATCAGCGGGATAGTGTACGCCCACATACACCTGCGAATAGGCTACCAATGCAGCCCATGCCAATGCCACCGGAAGCACCCATTTATACCGGTTGCCCAATGTGGCTATGGCATACCACGCCATGCCAAAATGATTGGAGGCGTGGGAAGACGGAAAACCATACTCGCCCCCACAGTCCACAAGCAAACGCCGCACAGTAGCCAATGAGGGATTGTGGCAGGGGCGAAAACGGTGAAAAAAAGGCTTTAATACAGACGCGCTCACATAATCGGTTATGGCAAAAGTTAGCACAAAAAACAAGCACCACCACAAGCCCTGCATTTTGTATTTTTTTGGCATTATAAAAGCCAAAAAAGCATAAACAGGTGTCCAAAACAGTGGATAACGAAACAACGGCAACACCCTATCGGCAATGGTGGAATGCCACGCAAAATTGATGATGTACCGCAATTGATTGT
>RGMU01000381.1 GCA_010021705.1 Chitinophagia bacterium
CTCATTGGTGGGATGGCCGCTGGTAGCCTTGACCCTGCCTCAGCGCCGTTCGTCCTTTGGACCTCAGTCCCAGTGCCGGCGAGCTGCCCTGGCTCAGCCTGATCGTGCTGCTCCCCCTCGCCGGGGCCCTGCTGCTGGCGGTGCTTCCCCCTCGCGCCCAGGGGGCCGTGCGCTGGCTGGCCCTGGCCGTTCTGATCGCCGACCTGGCGCTGATGCTGCTGGCCTTCGGGCGCCACTACGACCCCACCGTCGGATCGCTGCAGCTGGTGGAGCGCATCAGCTGGGTGCCGGCCATGGGCCTGGAATGGAGTCTTGGTGCCGATGGACTGTCAGCTCCGCTGGTGCTGCTCAGTGGTGTGATCACCCTGATGACCGTGGCCGCCAGCTGGACCATCGAACTCAAACCACGGCTCTATTTCGCCCTGCTACTCGCCCAGGCCTCGGCCCAGGCGGTGGTGTTCCTCTCCCAGGACTTTTTGCTGTTCTTCCTGGCCTGGGAACTGGAACTGGTGCCGGTGTATCTGCTGATTGCCATCTGGGGTGGGGCACGGCGTCAGTACGCCGCCACCAAGTTCATCCTTTACACCGCCACCGCCTCGCTGCTGATCCTGGTGAGCGGCCTGGCCCTCGCCTTCAGTGGCGACCACTTCAGCCTCAACCTCAGCGAACTCACCGCCCGCAGCGCCGGCGGCACCTTCGGGCTTCTCTGTTACCTCGGTTTTCTGGTGGGATTCGGCGTCAAATTGCCGATGTTCCCCCTGCACACCTGGTTGCCCGATGCCCATGGTGAGGCCAACGCACCCGTTTCGATGCTGCTGGCCGGGGTGCTGCTCAAGATGGGCGGTTACGCCCTTCTGCGCTTCAACGTGCAGATGCTCCCTGAAGCCCATCTGGTGCTGGCACCGGCCCTGATCGTGCTGGGCATCGTCAACATCCTGTACGGCGCCCTCAACGCTTTTGCGCAGGACAACGTCAAGCGACGGATCGCCTGCAGTTCGGTGAGCCACATGGGCTTCGTGCTGGTGGGCATCGGCGCCATCGATGCCCTAGGCCTCAGCGGCGCCATGTTGCAGATGGTGAGCCATGGCCTGATCGCCGCCGCCATGTTCTTTTTCACCGGTGTGTTCTACGAGCGCACCAAAACCCTGTCGATTCCCAACATGGGCGGTCTGGCCAAGGCCCTGCCCATCACCTTCGCCTGCTTCCTCGTTAGCTCCCTGGCCTCCCTCGCCCTGCCGGGCATGAGCGGCTTCGTCAGCGAGATCACCGTGTTCCTCGGTCTCACCGAGAGCGACCGGTTCACCTTGCCGTTCCGGGTCGTGTGTGTGGTGCTGGCCGCCGTTGGCCTGATGCTCACGCCGGTCTATCTGCTCAGCCTCTGCCGCCGGGTCTTCTTCGGCCCCCGCATCCCGGCCCTGGCCGTGGTGGGAGACATGCGGCCCCGGGAACTGCTGATCGGCCTCACCCTGCTGGTGCCGACGATGGTGATCGGCTTCTGGCCGCGGGTGGCCATCGACCTGTACGAGGCCAGCACCGATGCCCTGGCCGGCGTTCTCGGCCAGACGGCCCTGCTCGCCCTGGCGCAGTCCAC
>RGMU01000382.1 GCA_010021705.1 Chitinophagia bacterium
CTTTTGTTAGTTTGTCTTCATCAAACGGTGAAGCATGTTTCACCATTTTCTCAATAACAACGGGTTTGTATCGACGTGTCCACGCTGCGCCATCGCCTCGCCAGTGGGCGCGAAATCGCTCAATGATGTCGGTGCTTTTGCCAACATAGTATTTTCCCTCTTCGAGTTTGAGAACATACACTGTTGTGGTTTTGCGCTTTGCCTTGGGGTCTGTCTTTGGTTTTGCGTTTGTTTGTGGGTTTGTTTGTGGGTTTGTCTGTGGGTTGGGGTTGATTTGTACGGTTGATAACATACGTCGCAGAGTTTGTGCGGGTGCCTGAACAGGTGGAAGCAGTGACACCGATACAGACACTGCTCGGAAACAGAGGTGTAGAAATACGAAACGATTTGCCATGTTGATTGGATGGATGGTTGTTGATTGGATGGTGCGACGATGTCAATTTTTGTTATTGTTTTCAATCATCGGCGTTTGCGGGTGTAACAGTTTTTGTATGGACGGCATGAGGCACGTTGTGTAAATCCCATTTTGTTACACGCAGTTTTGCGACAGTAGGATTTTGTGTAGCGACGGGGGAATTTGAATGAGGTGCGCATACTTAGTATGGGTGGAGAAAGATGACACACGTTTAACATGTGAATAATTATGTACGATTAAGATATGCCGGTACAGACACCATCATTGGTTATTCGTGATATTGATGACACCAACAATTGCTGTATTGAACAAGACGGTATGCTATTTTTACAATTCAAAAGTGGTGCTAAATACACCGCGTCGGATGCATTGCGTAAAGTAGGGTGTGCGTTGTGTTTGATTCCTCCTGAAAAACAAAACGACATGCTCTGTAAAATTGCCGTATCAAATAATGGTTACGCGCTGAGATATGTTTCCAATAAAACACCAGAAATTTGCTTGTACGCAATTCGCAAAACACCATGGGCATGGCAATACGTAAAGGAAGAATATAAAGAAGAATTACGCGAAGAATATGAACAATCAATGATAAACTATATTGCTGACAAGAGAATACAAATTCTTGACGAATTACTACCACCATAATTTTTCCCCCCACATAATAGAGAATGTCACCCACTCGCAAAACCCACCGCAAAACTAACAGAAAAACTCAGCGCCTCATTGGTCCCCTGCGCAAAAATGATTTGAAACAGTTTGGATACGCAACCAGTCTTCCGGCAACCAAACGACAGTCCGCACTGCTTCGCGCAGTGTCTGTGTATGGTGCTCTGGGTGTGTTTCGCAAATTGAATGCCGTGGCAACACTAACAAAAAATCGGTCGCCGAAAACATCCGCGGTGTTTTTGATGGACAGGGACTGGGTGAAACGCCACTGTATGTGAGTCGTCTGAAACTTAAAAAGTTGACACAGCAACAGACAGTATGACAGCCACACAGTAGGACAAACAACAAATGGACTCATCACATCTTGTTAATAAAGCACAAACAGTTCATGCGCAACTGGCGGAAATTCAGGCGTTGTACGCACAGTTTCACGAACAATCACCGCAGGTCGTTGAAAAATACAGGGCTTTCGCAGAAAAAACCTATTTCAAAGCGAAAGAAGAACTGGAA
>RGMU01000383.1 GCA_010021705.1 Chitinophagia bacterium
TTCGGATGCTGCGTTTTCGCTCCATTTTACCACTACATGTTGCGATAGAATGGTGTCAACCGACATGCCCACATAGTCGGGCTGTACGGGTAGCTCTCGGTTAAATCTTCGGTCTATAAGCGTTAGGAGTTCTACTTTAGCGGGTCGTCCAAAATCTAATAGTGCATCTAACGCAGAGCGTATAGTTCTGCCGGTGTATAGCACATCGTCTATCAAAACCACTTTTTTGTTTTCTATTGAGGTTTCTATTTTAGTAATGTTGGGTAAGCGCAAATGGTTGTGCACATCATCTCTGTGAAAAGTGATGTCTAAAACACCGTATTCGGGCTTAGAGTCAGGCATCAGATTACACACAATGTTGTAAATACGCTGTGATAATAATACGCCTCTTGGCTGAATGCCTATAATAACTAAGTTGCCGGAGTCAAAATAATTTTCCACAAGGCGATGAGCCAGCCTATTGAGAGTGATGTGCAATTTTTCGCTATTGAGTAGCGTCTTCATTGGTTAATTTTTTTTCAAAGGTAACAAAGGTTTATATTATTTTAGTGTAGTGTGCCTGCATATATGTTTAAAGTTTGTCTTTGTTTGATATGTTCATTTTATTGACATTCAGTAGTGCAGAAAATGCCAATAGTATGTACTATTTTGGCATGTAAGGTGCAAAAATGTATCTATATTGTTAATTTTACGCACAAATATTGGTTGGTATTATGATTGTCATTATTTTTGACAAAAATAAGCACTATGCTACAATATTCTCATACTATTGATTTAGGCTACCGCAAGGGGCGCGGTGCACAAATAAACCCCAAAAATAAGTTTTTAGCGGGCACTTACAGCCAAACAGAAGTGCAGGGCATTGATGACTGGGAGGTGAACAAAGTGGAAACCACCGTTATTTATGAAGATGCCAAAACAATAGTGAACGAGGTTAAAAGCCCTGATATACCTATTATGTATTCCGCCAACCCGTATCAGGGATGTGAACATGGGTGCGTGTATTGCTATGCCCGCAATTCCCATGAGTATTGGGGGTATAGCGCGGGGTTAGACTTTGAGAGCAAAATAGTGGTAAAGCGAAACGCTCCCGTGCTGTTAAAGCAGTTTTTTGAAAATAAGAACTGGAATCCAACCCCCATTTCTTTATCCGGCAATACAGACTGCTACCAGCCAACAGAGCGTAAAATGAGGCTTACTCGGGCAATGCTTGAAGTATGTTTAGACTTTAGAAATCCGGTGGGCATTATCACAAAAAACTCGCTTATCCTCCGCGATTTGGATATACTCAAGGAGTTGGCAAAGTATAATTTAGTAACCGTATTTTGTTCTATTACTTCGCTGCAAGAGCCGTTGCGGAGGCTGTTAGAACCGCGCACCGCCAGCTATGCCTCAAGGCTGAATACCGTACAAACATTAGCTGAAAACGGAATACCGGTAGGGGTAATGAACGCACCCATTATTCCCGGACTGAACGATACCGATATGTTTGACGTGCTGAATGCAGCAAAATATGCCGGTGCGCAATGGGCAGGCTACACCATAGTGCGCTTAAACGGTGCCATAGGCGAAATATTTAAAGATTGGCTA
>RGMU01000384.1 GCA_010021705.1 Chitinophagia bacterium
TAATGGAAAAAAGCACTCCGGCATCAACATTAACCGGCTCGGTAGCTAAATACCCGGCAGGTATATATACATTAAGGTGTGTTGGTAATAGCGCATTTAACAAAATGTTGGTGGTGATAACAATGGCTATATTGATAAAACTATTGGTTATAACTAAGGTGGCTAACAGTAACTGCGGCTGCTCTAACAGCTTGTTTACTTGCAAAGCATTCTGACGCTCTGAGTTTTTAAGGTATTGAATGTCTTTAGAGGTTAGAGAAAAGTAGGCGGTTTCTGCTCCGGCTATTATAGCCGTCATCAACAGTAAAGTACAAATAAGTATAGTTAAAACAGTAACTGTAGATGTAGAAAAAACATCTCCTGCCTGCAACAGTAAAGCCAAATGGGGGCACGTATCGCCTTCTATTGAACCTTCCAAAATAAATCAATGTTTGGTAAACAGCCCAAAAATAAACTATTACTCTGAAAATAGAAAACAATTACATTTTTTGGGCTTATTTTTCATAACCGCATAGCTTAATACCTTCTAACTTTATAACCCTTTTTCAGCTAAACAAGCATAAATTTCTGCTATGGTTTTGCACCAAATTATGGATTTATCTTTTGAAAACCATGTCATTTGGCGTTTGGCATAGTTGCGGGTGTGTTGCTTAATTTTGTCTATGGCTTCAGATAGCGAATAGTGCCCCT
This sequence comes from Chitinophagia bacterium, assembly GCA_010021705.1. Classification (GTDB taxonomy): domain Bacteria; phylum Bacteroidota; class Bacteroidia; order Chitinophagales; family Chitinophagaceae; genus RGMU01. The sequence continues at coordinate 691 of RGMU01000384.1, forward strand.
CAAAGTGGGCAAATAGCTCTGAATAGCCTACTGTATTCAGGTTTTTCAGGTGCTTATATGGGTATAGTTTTTTTGCTTCTTCTAAAAGACCGCAGGCTATCATGCTATCCACTCTTTGGTTAATGTGAAGATAGAGTTGCTCCCGCTCTACGTCAATGCCAAATTTCAAAGCCGAAAAAGGTCTTTCTACCGGGGCGTGTGTGCGGTATTTTAAAATACTTTCACCGGTGGAAAGAAAAAACACCAATGCCCTAATAAGCCTTGCAGGGTTGTGGTGGTCTATGGCGCGATAGGTGGCAGGGTCGTGCTGTAATAATTGGGTTTGCAGCCATTGCACTCCATATAGTTTATAGTTATGATTTACTTGTAGGTCAATTTGTGTATCTATGGCTGGCATTTTATCCAATCCGTAACACAGGGCGTTGATGTATAATCCTGTACCACCACAAACTATGGCGATGGGGCTATATTTAAAAATTTCTGTTAAGGCATTTAATGCTATAACTTCATAGTCGGCAGCCGATAGAATGGTAGTAACGGGATGGTGGCCTATAAAGTAGTGGTTGACTGTAGCCAAATCTTGGGCTGTAGGCTGTGCCGTTCCTATTTCCATACCTTGATAGCACTGTCGGCTATCAGCCGATAATATTACAGTGTTAAAGTGCTTAGCAAGCTGCATGGCAATGGCAGATTTACCACTGCAAGTAGGTCCCACAATAAAGATAGCCGTTGGCAAAGTAGCACCCACTGCAACAGGAAATTAAAATTCAAATTGAGAGCCACCCTCGCTATCTGCTTCAGCGGTTTGTTCTCCCTCATTGCCAAAACCGTCTTCAAGGTCAACCGAAGCTAAATCATACTGTTCTTCTTCTTCTATCATTTTTTCGGCTACACTACCTT
>RGMU01000385.1 GCA_010021705.1 Chitinophagia bacterium
CTTCGTTGCCAGAATATTTACCGAATAACACGACATCACCAACTTTAACAGCCAATGAGCGTGTATCACCATTTTCTAAGGGTTTTCCATTGCCAACAGCTACAATTAAACCACGACTTGGTTTTTCTGCAGCACTGTCAGGAATAACAATTCCACCCGCTGATGTACGTTCTTCTTCTTGACGACGAACCACAACACGATCATGTAATGGACGAATTTTCATATTGATTTTCTCCTGCATACAATTAACTTCACCAATCGAAGTACTGACATATACAGCACTTATGACATGCAATATGGGGTAACTTTGTTTTTTTTTCAAGGGTAAAACTAAAAAAAAATTGTTTTTTTTTATTTCACAACTTACAATAGAGCTACTATTTAAGCATGGTGAAAACATTTTGATATGAAAGCCTTCAAAAAAGTATCTCTGATTATTCTGAGCTGTTTATTATTTTCCGCAAGCTTTGCATCTAACCTTAACGCAAAAAAAATTTTTAAATTAAAAATATCACATTCCCAAGAACAAATTGTCCTCGACTGGAAAATTAAGCCGGGTTACTTTTTGTATCAAAAACGTATCAAAATTTCCAATCATCCCATTATTGTATGGCCAAAAGCCATTAAGCACCAAGACAGACTTGGCCTGTGGCAATATATTTATCGTCATCATCTACAACTTAGTTTTCCCTTCAATAAAACGACCAAAATCAAAGTACAATACCAAGGTTGTAGCGATAAAGGGATATGTTTTCCTCCTCAAACCATGGTTAAAACAATTGTTTATACCCCTTCTCATTCATGGCTATGGACCATGTTAAGTTTCTTAGGATTAGGCGCCTTTCTGGCATTTACACCTTGTGTTTTACCCATGTTGCCTGTAATGACTAAAGTGGTATTGGGTAATCAACAACACAGTAAAAAACAAATTTGGGGGCTGGCAATATCTTATGTCATGGGTATGTCTTTCAGTTATGCCTTAGTTGGTGCTGTGCTATCTCAAGTTGGAAAAAACCTTTTTATGGTTATGCAAAATCAAAAAATTGTATTAGCTATGGCTGCTGTTTACACTTATTTTGCTTTTGCGACTTTAGAGTGGGTCAAAATTCGGTTGCCCCAAAGCTTTCAACAGAAAACTTTAAAATTTCGTTCACATCTTCAATCCGGACATTATGGCTCAGCTGCCTTAATGGGCAGTTTATCACTTTTGGTTTTATCACCTTGTGTCACTGCTCCCTTATTAGGCGCACTCACCTTTATTACCCAGCTTGGAGAAGTTTGGAAGGGCACCATCGCTTTATTTATGTTGGGTTTAGGTATGGGCTTGCCCTTAATGATTTTTGCTGTTTCAGCAGGTCACTTACTTCCTAAAGCAGGTGCCTGGATGGACAATATCAAACAAATTTTAGCGATTCTTCTCTTGTGTGTTGCTGCACTTCTTATTGAGCGAGCCTATCAAGGCCCCATCGCTCACTTGCCATGGATTGGGGTTCTTTTAATAGCAGCCTATTTATTAAGACCTCAAAACCAACATACATGGTCCAAGGGCATTAGAATAATTCTTGTAGCAGTGCTTTTGTTTGAGTCTTT
>RGMU01000386.1 GCA_010021705.1 Chitinophagia bacterium
TTATATTTATGGTATAGCGTTGCAAACAGACGGTAAAATTGTAGTTGCTGGATATAGCTACAATGGCTCTAATAATGATTTTGCACTAGCCCGCTACAATACCGATGGTTCTTTAGATACTACCTTTGGGTCAGCTGGTAAAGTGGTTACAGACTTTGGATCTGCTGCTGATCAAGTCAATGGGATTGCTTTGCAGAAAGATGGCAAGATAATTGTTGCTGGCTATGCTACTAGTGCTGGTGCTAATGACTTTGCACTTGCTCGTTATACTACAGATATTGATCCATTAACTCAATCAGCCTCTTTGTTTGCTGATGGAAGAGGTGGATTGGTGAGTTAAGCTAGAAGGCAAGTGATAGTATAATGCTGCCAATCATGATGATTGATACAGCGATTGCAAGAAAAAACTTTTTGGGAATATCAAGCTGGTATTCACGCTGCGCAAAGTATGCCATTAAAAGAGCTCCTAGAAGGCGTAGAGCGTGAATGAGTGTAACAAAAATAGTAAGTGGCATTGTCTGAAAAAGCCTTGCAATCAAGAGATAGCTAAAGCCAACTAGATAGGGTAGGTAGGAGATCCAGAGTAATCTGTATCTCCTTTTTACTTCTAATATGCGCTCGTAAGGCGATAGAAACACTTCAAGCATATAACCAATTGCTACTACAAAAAAAAGTAGTAACATTCTGTGATCAATCGCATACTGTTTTCTTAAAAAAAATATGAAAGTACCGATGTAGAGGGGCGGTATACAGATGATTGTTACTGTTTTAAAGAGTTTTAAGAATGCTTTTTTAAAAGTTTCTGTAGAGTTATCGTACATCTGAATAGAGGCCAAGAGAGCGGTATCTGCGGTTCCAACTATTCTTATAGAAATGCGTTGAAAAAAAAGTGCTCCATCATGTGCGATCTTGAAAAGATTTGCTTGAAAAGGGCCAAGAGAGCTTGTTATAAGAGGAAACAAAAAATTACGTTCAGATAAAGATTTAACACAAAGAGCCGCCCACATAATGGCAGAATGTTGCATAAACTGATAGGTAAGCTGTTTTGCATTAAGTACAGATGATTCAAGATATTTTTTTTTGCGCAAAAGGCCCGGCAGTAAGCATAATCCATGCAGCACAGTACATGCGCCTGCAATCATTTTTGTTATAAAAAATCCAAGTACCAGGTGTATTGATACAGGATACCAATACATAAGCATAAAATTTGCACTTAACTCTAAAAGCATCCATAAAGTCTGAAGCGTATTGAACTGTTTTTGCCAAAAATGGGCATGGTATAAGGTGCGTAACATTTCAACAGTTCCAGTAATTACAAATAGGACAAGAACCGGTAAAACAAGATCCTTAAATCTGACAAAAGAATGCAATATGCCGTACAGAAAGGGTAATGCAACTAAAAGCACACCTATTTGTATTGCAAGAACAGAATAGATAAATTTTTTATGAAGATTTTTGTTCTGAGCAAATTCGGGGGAGTAACGTGGCACAGATTTTTTAAACCCGCAGTCAAGCCAGAGCAATAAGAGAAATACAATACTGTTAACCAGGGCCCATGTTGAAAAAAGTTGCTCTGTTAACCTTTGATA
>RGMU01000387.1 GCA_010021705.1 Chitinophagia bacterium
GCAGAGCAAAAAATAACTTTTTCATAATAACCTCCCATTTATAATATATTTTTAATATAGCTATCTGGAAGTGTTATTGCAATGATTAGTTATCTTTAAGCTTGATTAGGTAATAATAATGCGAGTATGTATCCGCAAATAATGGTTATGGTAAGTGTTATTGGTGAGTTTTTTGATATTTGTTTTGAGCTTAAAGAGGTTGGGCTTGAGGGGGGAGTAGAGAACTGGTCGTCTGATGAACTGAAGCTTAAAGCGGTATTTTTTTGACGTAATTCTTTAACGGTGGCCACCAATCGCTCGTTTCTGGCTTCTGCTTCTTGGAGCCTGAATGCAAGTTCTTGGTTCTGTTTGAGCATTTGTTGATGCTGCATTTTTTGTTTCCATTCTTTTTTAACTTTTTTATCGATCTCTAAAAGGGTTGCAGCAAATGCCAGCCCGCGGCCTGGATAGATACGCAATGAAGAATTATGTCCTAAAACAACATCTGTGCCGAAATACTTTCCATCTCCTTCTATGCGATTATACACATTGGTAACTTGACCTAAGGCGAGCGACCCTCCAAGGGTATGGAGCTCTTTGAGTCGAACAAAATGGGCAGGGGCATGGGTGTTATTGTTGCTTGCGGCTGAAAGTGTTAAGATAATCAGAAAGACTGAATAGTAGATAGTTTTCATACCTTTGCCCCTTGTTTTGATCTGGTAGTATAGAGTAACGAGCAAGAGCGGCGGAATGATTTTGTTGATGAGGGAATACGCCATGGCATTATTTAAATTAAAGGCTCCTTTTATACCAAAAGGGAGTCAACCTGCTGCAATTAAGCAGTTAATAGAAAATCGTCCTGGTATCTCTACACTCATGGGGGTAACTGGCTCTGGTAAAACATTTACCATGGCAAATGTGATCGCTGCGCAGAATAAACCGGTCTTGGTATTATCGCCCAACAAAACACTTGCTGCGCAGTTGTATGAAGAGTTCTCCCTCTTTTTTCCAGAGAATAAAGTTTGTTACTTTGTCAGTTATTATGATTACTACCAACCAGAGTCTTATTTGCCTGCTCAAGATATTTATATTGCTAAAGAAACAAAGATTAATACTGAGATTGAGCGGTTGCGGGTTGAGGCAACAGCATCACTCGTTAATAGAAATGATACAATTATTATAGCTTCAGTTTCTGCTATTTACGCATTGGGAGATCCATCAGATTATCGTAACTTAGCATTGTCTTTAAAGGTTGGAGACACCTTTAAGCGTGCCGATTTGCTTCGTCAATTGATCTTTATTCAGTATAGACGTGATGATCATGAAAAAGGGTCAGGAACCTTTCAAGTACGTGGAAATACTATTGAAGTTAATCTGCCTTATCAAAAAGATCGTCTGCGTATAGAGATGTTTGGAGATACTATTGATGGGTTGCAGTGGGTTACTAAAGATAATAACCGGGTAGTAACGCAGCTTGATAATACGTTGATCTTTCCAGCAAAACATTTTGTAACAACGGAAGCAAAAAAGCGTGCGGCTTTGACAAGTATTACGAGTGAGTTACAAGAGTATCTGCCAACTGTTGAAAATGAGTTGTATCGACAGCGTTT